>PFEG01000048.1:4777-6025 GCA_002793885.1 Candidatus Saccharibacteria bacterium CG10_big_fil_rev_8_21_14_0_10_47_8 | reverse complement strand
ATAAGCTGGAAAGAAACCTGGGAAGAAAAAGGTATGCCGCCTACTGAAGGCGTTACTCAAGCACAGTCGGCTGATCACTTGCCAAAATTTGATCTGGGCGGTAGAGGTGACGCAAGTTTTGCCGATATTGAAATTGTGGAAAGAGAGGGCAAGAAGTATCTTCATAAGAGACCCAGATTTGTAGTGACAGATCAAGCAAAACATGGATTTAACTATTTGACTGCACGTCTTCATCAACATCCGTTTTTACAAGAACGCTTTCCGCATACAATAATGGTCGATGATCCAGACGGGACAACGTATTTTGAGCAAGAAATGCTATTGACAGTACCCAGTCACACAAATATGACTCGAGCCCCTAAGTGGGAAGGTGATTTAACTCAACAAGCTTTTTTTGACCCAGAACAAATAAGAAGCCCCGAGGATTTACAGGACATCTTGAAATTGGCCGGAGAAAGCCTAGATTTATTTAACCAATCAATTGGTGACCCCGATAGTGGACTTGATCCGGACTTGGGATGGATGATCGAAACAACTCACCCTGATACTTACATATTAGGTAGGCGACAAGAAGATCCCGTTGAGCAATCAGAACTCGGCCACCAAAATGGCTCCATAGAGCTTGATCTACAGGAAGGCTCTGAGTATAAGGTGCATTGGATTGATTGTCATCCTATCATTCCCTCTACAATACAGGCCGCCAGTGACGGTGCATTTAATTTCTACACGGAAGTAGATGAAATAGCACGAGCTAGATTTGGCATTAGGCTAGTAGATTTGTTACGAGAAAGCGGCAGGAGAACTTCATTGCCATTTTCTCTACAACAAATGTCTCGCCTATGTATCAGCCATTCTTCTTAGCTAAGCTCCTTTGCTTGATGCCAGGCTTTCCTAGCATATTCTGCTACAATAAATCCTAGTGAAAGTTGTAATTCTTTATCATCCGAAAAGCGAACATGGGGGTCGGGTAGAAGATTATGCCCATGAATATCAGAGGCTCCACGGGGACCGCCAACTGGACCTTGTTAGCCTAGATTCCCAAGAGGGCTGGGAAATGGCTAAACTCTACGATGTGACAAGCTACCCGGCAGTATTAGCCATAGCTAAAGACGGCTCTTTGCAAAAACTGTGGCAAGCCGAGCAGCTGCCCCAAAACAATGAACTAGACTTTTACTTCCAAGACTAGTTTAGCCACTTTGGGCCGCCAAAGTAGCGCAAAACTCTCGAACGCTCCGCTAAAACGGCAGA
>PFEG01000048.1:2172-4666 GCA_002793885.1 Candidatus Saccharibacteria bacterium CG10_big_fil_rev_8_21_14_0_10_47_8 | reverse complement strand
CGGAGACCTCTCTAAGACCCAGCTCAAAGACAGGCTTCCATTTTCTAAGCCTTTGGCTATTGTCTTCGCCGTTATATTTGCAGGTTTTGGCGGTTATATTATTTACTCGGGCTTCGCCGCTACTAACACCAAAACAGTAACCTTAGATTCTCAATCTGATTTTCAGGCTACTACGGCTCAGACCAACATTGACCTTAATACTGAGCCGGGGTCGGTTTTGCTAGCTCAGCAAGCAGGAAGTAGGAGTTTTACGCCGCAAGCTGGCCGTTACTTTTTGACCGACGCTGAAATTGCTCAGATTAAAGCTAACATTAGTAAATACCCGTGGGCTGCTGCTGCCTGGAAAAACGCTCAGACGAAGGCACTATCTGCACGTTCGGTAACGCCAAGTCCAATCACCCCGAGTAGCATTACCCCATGGGTAGACGGTGTGGGGAATAATCTTTACAAAGCATTGGGTAGTAACGGTGAAGCAGTCTACAGCTTGGCTATCTCATATGCCATTGGCGGCAATACTGATGATGCTACAAAGGCCAAAAATTTCCTATTACGATGGGCAACGGTTTATAATCCGGTTCCTTCGAAAGCTAAAACTGGACACGCAGTCGCAGAGCTAAGCATTATCCGTATGTGGATGGCGTACGATTTGATTCAGAATACACTTTCGGCGAGCGAAAAGAGTACTATTCAGGCTTGGGCAAAGCAATTTATAGATAGAAGTAAGGCGGCTGCCGAGAATGGCTATAATTATTCGGCAACCAACCCAACCAATGGGAACTATGACTATAATGTTAGTAATGGACCAGCCTGGGAAAGAGCTCAGGCTGTGTGGCCCGCCGCTGTAGTAGGGGGCAGTTCGCTTCAGGGTATTCTGGACTGGAACTATACGACTTCTACCTTACCTTGGCCAACTTTGATAGAAAAAATGATTTGTAGCAATGGGGAAGTTTTAAGGCAATCTAACATAACTACAACTTATGCCTGTCACTTTGGCCAGCTAAAGGAGGAATGGCACAGAAATACCGGCTATGCCATGTTTACTCTGTTTCCTACTTCTTTGGTTGCTGATGTTAGTAAACATGCCGGGCAAAAAGTGACTGATCCTGATACTGGAAAACAGGTGGATTTGTGGCACTTTACTACTACCTCCAAGAAGAATCTACAGCTAGCTTTTGAGTATTACTCACCCTATCTTACAGGGCGGGACGGGCAGAAATGGAGCTGGGCTGCCGTAACGCCAAGTGGTTATGATGACGCAAAAAAAAACTCAATAGAAAAAAGAGCTGAATTTGAACCGGCTTATAGCAATTTTCCTGAATCAACTATTTTAAATAAGACCGTTAATTATGGCGGGGATACTGTAAGAGCTAGCAATTACGACGGGCGAGCTATAGGCTACGGCGCTTTACTCGCCGGACTTGGGGGGTCTTCATCCACTTCTTACTTGACTAGCGGGTCCTTTGAGAAGATTATTGATGCCTCTGGAGTAACAGGCTGGGGAGGTGTAGACGTACAGGCAACTACTCCAGCGGGTACTGCTATTAAGGTTGAAGCGCAATCTTCTGATGACCAACAGACTTGGTCGGCGTACACTACCACAATCACTAACGTGCCCGTTAAGCGCTACATACGCCTTAAGGCTACTTTAACCGGAACTACTTCTGTCACACCTACACTTCAAAAATTAACACTATCATATGCGGCACCTATCAGCCCGCAACCGACCACGAGTCAAGTTCCCAGGTATGAAATTACAATCGAGCCGAACCAGCGTGATCCGGGTTCGTCAAACGCCGCCTATGATCATCTCTGGCTCAAGCATGACAGGCAAACCATCCCCAACGGCTGGGAAGGCAAGCTGAAGTTTAATCTTAAACTTCCGACCAACTGGCCGAACGTAAAGGGTTGGGGAGTCATAACTAATCTCCACGGTGCGCCAAGCGAGCCGGCATGGTCAACACCGAATCCTTCGCCTATCCGTATCCTTGCGCACGATTCGACGTTGTCGCTATACGTAAACGGCGCGGGCACATATGACTCAAGCCGCAATATCTATACGAATGTTCAGCAGTATAGAGTGTCCGTGCCGATTGCGCCCTATCTCGGTAAGGATATCGTGATAGAGCTTAGAGTTAAGCTTGACGCAAAACAGGATGGAGCAGGGGGCGGTTACGTCGAGATGCTGGTAGATGACAAGGTTATTGCTCCGAAAAAAATGACAGCTACGATGTATCCGACCGCTACAAAGGTTTTGCTGTGGGAAGGTTTTTATCGGCCGGGCAATGACCATCCATCGGGACTAGGAAATACCCAGCGCTTGACTTTTGAAATGACTGCCGCGCAAGTTACAGATGCCAACCGGCCACAGCATAACCCGATACTTGTATCGTCGCTGCACGGTGTCAATAAAATTCCGGGTGGCCCTGAGTCAAGCTATAGAGTCATCTCTCAGACCCCCACACCGACTCCCACCCCAACACCGACTCCCACTCCC
>PFEG01000048.1:1864-2147 GCA_002793885.1 Candidatus Saccharibacteria bacterium CG10_big_fil_rev_8_21_14_0_10_47_8 | reverse complement strand
CCGCCCCAACCGCCAGCCTCACAGCCCCCACGGCCAACGCCACCGTATCCGGCAGTAGCGTAGCCCTGACAGCCACCGCCACCGACAACACCGCCGTATCTGGCGTCCAGTTCAAACTGGACGGAAACAACCTGGGCCCTGAAGACACCACCAGCCCCTACAGTGCCACCTGGAATACCACAACTGCCACTAACGGCACACATAGCTTAACGGCTACCGCCCGTGACGCAGCCGACAACCTAACCACCTCTACAGCTGTCAGCGTGACCGTTAACAATGTGGC
>PFEG01000048.1:0-1856 GCA_002793885.1 Candidatus Saccharibacteria bacterium CG10_big_fil_rev_8_21_14_0_10_47_8 | reverse complement strand
AATCACCATATGGAGGTAGCACCCGAACTATCCCCGGCACCATCCAAGCTGAAGACTTTGACGAAGGCGGCGAAGGTGTTGCCTATCACGATACCACCACCGGTAATACCGGCGCCCAGTACCGTACCACCACGGACGTTGACATCGAAAAAGACCAGGATACCGATAGCGGTTACAACCTCGGCTGGATCGGCAGCGGTGAATGGACAGAGTACACCGTGAATACTACGGCTGGCACATACAACCTAAGCGGCCGCTTCGCTAGTGCCACAGGCGGAACAGCTACAGTTAAACTGGACGGCACCACTCTTGGTACCTTCAACGTGCCCAACACCGGCGGCTGGTACGCCTGGGCCACCCAAACCCTTCCCAACATCACAGTCCCAGCCGGCACCGGTAAAGTACTAAGACTAGAATTCAGCGGTGGAGCAGTAAACATTAACAACGTAGCCTTTGCGACTCCGCCTCCCCCCACCGACACCACCGCCCCAACAGTTGCCGTCACCGCTCCGACAGCTGGCTTAACAGTCTCCGGTAGCTCTGTAGCCCTAACCGCCTCAGCCTCTGACAATGTCGGAGTATCCGGTGTCCAGTTCAAACTAGACGGTAATAACCTGGGCCCAGAAGACACCACCAGTCCCTATACCTACACCTGGAACACCACCACTGCCACCAATGGCACCCACAGCCTAACCGCCGTGGCCCGTGACGCCGCCGGCAATGTAACCACCTCTACAGCTGTTAGTGTAACGGTTAATAACACTCCCCCCGACACCACCCCTCCAACCGTCAGCCTCACAGCCCCCACAGCCAACGCCACGGTCTCCGGCAGCTCTGTAGCCCTCACAGCCACAGCTACTGACAACATCGGAGTATCCGGCGTCCAGTTCAAACTGGATGGTAATAACCTGGGCCCGGAAGACACCACCAGCCCTTATGCCTACACCTGGAACACCACAACTCTAGGTAACGGTACCTACGTCCTAACCGCCGTGGCTCGTGACGCCGCCGGTAACACTAAAACCAGTACCAGCCTAACCGTAACTGTCAATAACACTGTTACGCCGCCACCAGACACCACCCCCCCAACCACTCCCTCCGGCCTAACCAGCAGCGGTAAGACTACCACTAGCGTCAGCCTAGCTTGGAACGCTTCCACTGACACTGGCGGCTCCGGCCTGGCCGGCTACAAGGTCTACAAAAACAATACCTTCATAGCTTCCACCACCCAGCTGACCTACACCGACACCGGCTTAACCGCCACTACGGCTTACAGCTACAAAGTAGCCTCCTACGACAACGCCGCTAACACTTCCGCCCAAAGCTCAGCCCTAAGCGTTACAACTGCTACCCCAACCCCCACACCAACCCCAACCCCCACGCCGACGCCTACCCCTAAAGCCGACTTCAACGGTGACGGACGAGTCAACATCATTGACTTCAGTATCTTCCTAGCCCACTACAACACCAACTACTCCCCCTGCGACCTGAACTCCGACGGCAAGGTTAACATAATTGACTTCAGTATCTTCTTAACTAAGTGGGGGACATAAGGATGAACAAACGACTGCTAGTAAGACTTGGTACCATCATAGCTACCGGACTGCTAACACTTGGCTTAGCCCGACCTGGCTACGCGGCCAGCGTCAACATGTATCTTTCGTCTCCAAGCACTTTGGTAGCTAAAGGCCACACCCTAAGCGTAGGTGTTCACGTTAATAGCGGCGACACGGCCATTAACGCCGTCCAGGCCAACCTGACCTATCCCAGCGATAAGCTAGACTTCGTCAGTATTGCTTCTTCATCGGCTTTCCCGGTTGAGTCAGAGAATAACGGCGGTAACGGCGCTATCCGCA
>PFEG01000003.1:6221-10832 GCA_002793885.1 Candidatus Saccharibacteria bacterium CG10_big_fil_rev_8_21_14_0_10_47_8 | reverse complement strand
TATGAGCTTGTTCCATGTTAGTTGACTGAGCCGCTATGCTCTATCTTGGCTTTACAGTTGCGTTTGCTATTGATATTTTTGCCATATTTTCCAGCCTACAGCCAACCACCGATGCAGGCTTCGCTTTAATATTTGCCATAATCTTTTCCCCGATAGTACTGGTAATAGCCTTAGTTATTATGTTGCTAGTTTTTGGCTTCCAAAGATCAAGATTAGGAAGCCCACAGTAAATTTTACGCCTCTGGTGGGCAGGCCTGTCCAGCCCTAAAGCCTGAGAGCAGTAGTCTGCAATCAGATTACGGAACTTCAAGCTTTTAGTGCTGGGGAAAATTGCTTATGATTTTTTGCGCACTATCCGAAGTACATACCTTTACTTATTAGCACTTTTATGATTAGATAGTATTAATTAAGTTCTATAAAGTATGACTACATCAGAACCCACCCCTCCTAGTGGAGACGAAGAATTACAGCGTCAGCAAATGCTTGATGCACTTACTGAGGCTGTTGATAATGAAGATATAGAATTTTCAACAGCTATTGCCATGAAGCAAAAGTCGTTGCGTCTGTTTGAAGTCGCTGAATATATGGACGTAAAACGGCGCCATACCGAAGATCCGGTTGAGAGCCGACGCTGGGAAGTTGCCCTTCACGCTTTTTTACGTAGCTTAGAGGACGTAGAACTTACCGCAGAAGACGCAGAGATAATTAATGGTATTATCAAGAACTTGGAATTCGAGGCGATTACTTCAGACGAGGGAGCCTCTGACCGTGATGACAAAGTTGGGGAAGAAACGACCGAGGAAGACGATAATTGGCAGCAAGACAAGTTTGGTATAGCTCTGGATACGGAGACCATAGATAAAATTAGTAATTTACCCGTCTTTGCGCCGGCTGAGAGACTAGCTAGGGGCACCACTTCCAAAGCACCAGACTTAGCTAGCGCGATAAAACACGTTGAAGTTTATGTTGAAGGTGAACTGGCGGAGCAGATGCTCAAAATCATCGATTACTATGTTTATCGTGTAGCTGAGGCGTTTGCCAAAGGCAACAGCTCCAGAGCACCGAACTTCGATAATGCTCATAACACAGTTGATACGTATGGCTCTGAAGCTGAGGTAAAAGTCAGAATGAAAGCGGCCCTTGATAAGTATGTATTTATATCTGCCGAGATAGCGGCGAGTGGTACGAGCAGTAGAGCGCCCAACCTGAAGTTAGCAAAAGACCTTATTAAGACATATGCATCAAGCCCTGGTCGTCATGATGCAATGCTACATAAACTGGGCTTTATTTAAGCCCATGCAGCACAGAAACCATAAGCCTCTGTTGGGCAGGCCACAGCACCATCTTTTTCGGGCAACGAATAGAGAGCTCAGCAGGTTTAGTCTATAGAAAGTTTGACGCCGGTTTCCTGGGCAATCTGGTGAATCCAGCGCTCTAAGCGATCTACCTTGTGACCGAGCGCAAGAAGTTCTTGATGATAAATCTTAATATCTCCAGCTAATTCGGCAATCGCGCCAAGTACATCTTCAAATTTTTTATCATGCGCATCAAATCGCTTCTCCATAGCGTCGAAACGTTTGTTCATGTGTGTAAATAACTTCGTGAATTCATCATGCGCCATATTTATATTCTAGCACCAGATTCTATCAGTTTCTGTTGTAAAAAACTGGGTGGGGAAGAGTAAATTGGTTATGGCTCAGCTACCATTGTCATTTAGAGAAAATTTGCTCGGATTCGCAAAAAAGTTTACTATATTTTGTATGGAAGGTCAGCCACAACATATAATTACCACTGAAGATCTACAACGAGCGACTGAGTCTGCAGAACAAATCCGAGCTTGGCTGGAGGAAGAACGACGACGGGATGAGTTACGTGAACAGCATGACAGGATAGTTGATCTTTGGGCCCGCTTTTGGCAAATACGAGCCGATAGACAACAAGAAGACCAGCAAGAGTAAATTGGTTATGGTTGAGAGAGCTTAACGCCTGTTTCTTGAGCGATCTGATGAATCCATCGCTCCAGACGGTCAACCTTTTGGCCAAGGGCTAACAGTTCTTCATGATAAGACTTGATTGATGTCGGCAGCAAGTTCGGCTACTGCACCCAGAAGTTCTTCAACTTGTTTTTTTTCTGCTTTTTGGTCGAGTTTTTCGTTAATTACAGAAAATTCCTTCTGCATGAATGTGTATAATTTTGTAAATTCGTCTTGGGCCATAACTATATTTTAGCACCAAGTTTTATCTGTTTCTGTTGTAAAAAACAGGGTGGGTAGGGTAAATTGCTAGAGCTTGTGGTTTTGGGCTATGTTTTTAGTTCTACGCCGGTCTTATCAGCGATCTGATGGATCCAACGATCCAAGCGGGCAAGTTGAGCATCACGGGCAGAGTTGTCGGCCTCGATATCATCAAGCCGCTTCAGAAACTTGTCCAGGGTAGTGATTAGATGGTCGTATTTACGATTCAATTCGGCAATATCGGCTTCAATTTTATTGAAGCGTTGGTCTACCTGGAAAGCGAAATCGTTAATTATGCCACCGACTTCAGTCAAAATTCGTTTAGTTTGCCTTCCAAGTGCACCATCCAACACAGCAGAGGTAACTATTTGATCATTTTTGGTCATGAGTCAAGTGTAGCATTACGATGGTAGCTGTTTCTATTGTAAAAATTGGGCAGGCCTGTCCAGCCACTAAATCTTTACTCACACAAATTTTAGAGAAATTTTGGCGAGCAAGACGGAGAAGAGAATGAATAATTCTATTTCGGAGTATCAAGACCTCAGTGCTGGGGGAAATTGGTTATGGTTTGACTTGGTCGATTGAGGTTTGTGGTGCAGAAATTGCGATGTGTGTCATTGCTGAGCCCGGTATTGCCCCGTGCCAATGCTTTTCACTTGCTGGTATAACAGCTACACCTCCAGGGGCTATTTGTTTTTCTTTCTTTTCATTAGAAACAATGCCTCTGCCTTTGGTCACAATTAGTATCTGGTCGTTATTGTGTGTGTAATTTGTTGCGAACTCCATCAGGAAAATGTACGTAAATAATACTAGGGCTATTATCCTTTTCTGACTCAATTACTTACACGCTTACAGGATCCGTAAATAAGGCAGTACTATTTTTTTTGCTTCAACGTCTTTGAGATGTATTACTTTCATAGCTTCAATTATATCAAGAGAGAGAAATGCGCAGCTTACATTTGATACTTATTACAATATTGTTATAATGGATGAGGTAAAGGAGCTACCAACTCATGGTTCAAAAAGTTATCAAAATCGGTAGTTCTTTGGGTGTAACTATTCCTAAAAAGGAGCTTAACGAGCTCAATATCGTAGCTGGCGACGAGGTTGAAATTTCAATTAGTAAAAAATCCAGCCGATTTGCCAAGCACGAGCAGCTGCTCAAAGATCTAGAAGACTTCATGAATACTTATGATCAGGATCTCAAAAACCTGGCTAGAAGATAATGCGCTATATTAGCGAAGAAGAAATTCTACTGATTCATCATCAGTTGATTAAGCGCTACGGTGGCTCGCATGGCACACGCGACTTGGAGCGCGTCAAATCGGCTGCCATAATAGCGCCAGCCCAGTCAGTTTTTGGGGAAGAGCAATATAAAACAGTTTTTGAGAAAGCAGCGGTTTATGCCCGTAATATAATCGCTGATCATCCATTCCAAGACGGAAATAAACGGACAGGTATAGCCGTGGCCGCTATGTTTCTAAAAAAGAACGGCTACAAACTTAAAGCCAAAAAGGGTGAGATTGAAAACTTTGCCGTGAAAATAGCGGTTAAAAAGCTAGATGTCGTCCAAATTGCTGCCTGGCTCCAAGGACACTCAAGGCAAGTATAAGCGTCGATGTTGGGCAGGCCTGTCCAGCCCTAAAGCCTAAGAGCAGTAGCCCTGCGGTATTGACCGGGATTACGGAACTTCAAGCTTTTAGTGCTGGGGGAAATTGGTTATGGTTATTTGTTACGAAGACGAAAGGGAATAGAGCTCGGGTGGGTGCTATTTTTTGGAACTATCGAAGTTTAGAACCTTCCACTGACCGTTTTCTTTGGTCAGATTAACAGTAAACTTGTAGGTGATGCCATCATTGCCCTTAATCTCATAAACAACTTTAGCCGTGGCGGCGGAACCCGTCTGGCCATTTATTTCTTTACTAATCATTTTGAGCGTACCACTTAAAATTGGGCCGATTTGATCGACGGTTTGCTTAAGTTGGCTGGCTGGCACTACTTTCTGTGCATCACTGGACAGCAAGCCGTAAGCCCCAGTAGCATTTTTAGCCTGGATGTCCGATACCAACTCGTTGCTAACTTTGCTCGGCGCGCTTGTTGCAATATTGGTTATTATTACCAGAACAATAATTATCGTTATAATAGCCCCGACAATTACCCATATCTTCTTTTTTCGACTCCACTTTTGTTTTTTTACCGCGCTAGCCGTGGCTGTTTTCGGCTTGTTTTGGTTGTTCATAAAAAAACTCTCCTTATAGCCTCTAGTATCCTCTAGAACTGATTGTATCATGGCATGATTAATATCAATAAAACATATATCAATAAATATCAATAAGGCCGTACCTCTATAGGTGTAAAATGGTGTTAGTTGCTATAA
>PFEG01000003.1:4986-6178 GCA_002793885.1 Candidatus Saccharibacteria bacterium CG10_big_fil_rev_8_21_14_0_10_47_8 | reverse complement strand
GATATAGATATGCCATCCCCCAATGTCTATAAAGTTGATATAGCCGAGACCTTTTATCACGTCTACGCTAGAGGAGCTAGCAAGCAAAAGATCTTTATTGAATCTTCGGACTATTATTATTTTCTAGGGTTGTTCCAACGCTATTTATCCCTTAAGCCTAAACTGAGCAAAACAGGTATTATTTATCCGCATTATCGTGGATCTGTCGAAATTCTATGTTATTGCTTGATGTCTAACCATTTCCACCTTGTTATCTACCAAAAGGACCAAGGTGTCATGAAAAAACTGATGCACAGCATCATGACTAGCTACAGCCGTTATTTTAATATCAAGTACAAAAGAAGCGGTCCGCTGTTCGAAACTCGATATAAAGCCTCTCGGATAGACAAAGATAACTACCTAACACATATTAGTAGGTACATACACCTAAACCCGCATCTCTGGCGAAACTACAGATATTCGAGCCTAAAGTATTATCTTGGCGATAAGTCACCGGACTGGCTCCAGACAGAAAAGGTTACTGAGCTGTTTGATGGGGTGGGGGATGATTATCTGAAATTTGTGAGTGACTATCAAGAAAATAAACAAATGATAGACCAGCTAAAACACGAATTAGCCAATGGCTAAAAACTAACATAAAATAACACCTATAGAGGTACGGCCTTTAGGTTCCTTTCTTTAGGTTCCTTTCTTTAGGTTCCTTTAGGTTCTTTAGATTTTCCTAACATGCTCAACTGCCTATTAACGGACTGGCCGCCAGACATTATTATAAAACCAGGTATAAAGCTAGAAATGAGAAAGCTAACAAAAAAGCTATAGAGGTATGACCTTGTTAGCCAAGATTTTAGTGTTGTGGGGGACTTTCTTTTGAGGGTGATAGAATATTTATATGGCAGAGCGATTAATAAGCCCGCAAGACGAGGAACCACAATCAGCTGATGAAGGGCGTCATCTCTCGATTAACGCAAGGCTTCCTGGGCTAGGTGAACTATCTGATAGGTTGCAGCGTAGAGTAATCGACGCCCTTAGCCGGATAGGTTTAAGGGATATATCGATTGGTGAAAGTCCAGACCAGGTGATAACAGTAGTAGAGCCTGGTGAGCCCCAGCTGGCATTGTCTGATGCAGCTCATCGGGAAAAGGACCTCGAACTTTTAGCTGACACAGTCAGACCGAAAAAATGAAAAAAAGTA
>PFEG01000003.1:1428-4947 GCA_002793885.1 Candidatus Saccharibacteria bacterium CG10_big_fil_rev_8_21_14_0_10_47_8 | reverse complement strand
AAATGGTGTTAGTTGCTATAAGATATAGATATGCCATCCCCCAATGTCTATAAAGTTGATATAGCCGAGACCTTTTATCACGTCTACGCTATAGGAGCTAGCAGGCAAAAGATAAGCCGTAGATAATTATTGACACAAGGGCAATAGAGTGATACCATAAGCATAGTTTAGGGGAAATTTAAGAGGATTCTTCCGGTGGGAGAGGCCTTTTTTATTTAACCCAAAACATTAATAATTAACCCGCCAATCCGCCAGCTGACGGATTAGGAGGGTAAAGGAGTTTTAACATGGCTGGAACAAAAAAAGGCGGCGCTAAAGCTGCCGCAACCAACCGCTCTAAGTACGGCGCTGACTTTTACGCCCGTATCGGTGCTATGGGTGGCAAACTAGGTCGCACAGGTGGCTTTTACGCCAATCGCGAACTGGCTCGCCAAGCTGGCGCCAAAGGTGGCCGAATTAGCCGCCGCGGCAAAAAAACCACTACTGCTTAAGCAGTAAAAAGTTCTTGTGAGAAAAACTATCCGCTTTTTACGAGGCGGATAGTTTTTGTTTGCGCCGATACGGCCGAACAAAGCGGCCGGTGCTGACATTCCAAGTAGTTTGGCAATTAAAACAGTGGTAGCTGGATGAGTTTTTTTGTAAAACATGCATGCTGCAGCTGGGGCAGGTACTGCGTCGGTGCAGCCAATCGCGGTAAGTATCCAGGCAGTTTTGGATGTGCTCGCTGCCAATTTCTATATGATAGCGATGGCCGATATCGGAAGCCATGTCCCAAGCATCGGTCTCTAGTTTTAAGAGTTCAAAGTCATTGGAATAGTCAGCGTGCTCAAGCAAAGCGTGGGCCAGTTCATGCAGTACGCCGTACCGAAGGTCCCGCAACGGTTGGTTTAAGTTATACGTGACGGTTTTTGAGCGTGGAGACCAATGCTCTTGGTTGCCGGGCTCAAACTTCAAGTCCGGATAGTCCAGGCCGAGTTGCTTTATAAAGGCCTCAGCTCGAGCTTTTAACTTGCCTACCGAAACTTTGCTCACAGCCGGCGGTACAAAAGAGGTTTTCCCAGTAGATTTAGTTGAGGTTTTCATTAGATTTTGTCCAAAGTTTGGCGGGTTAAATCGTAACAGCCATAAATTACAGCCTCCTCAGGCCGCCGAGCTTTAATTATAGGGGGGACTTTAACCATATCACTTTCGTTCTTTTTCAAGGCCTCATTTAATAATCGGCTAAATTTTTCAAAGTGCGCGCCTACACCGCCACCGATAATAACTACGTCCGGGTGGATGATGGCCAGCAGCTCTTCTAGGCCCAAGGCAATGTCGACCGCAAAGCTTTTCCATATGGCCGCGTCATCGATTTCGCTGGCTAGTTTGCCATACTTTTCATGAAGCGCCCGACCGGACGCGAAGTCTTCCCATTTTTGTAGTTTGCCATCATGCTCTAGCAGCATATGGCCTGGTTCCATATCAACTAAAACGGGGTCAATCTTACCATTAATGATAACCCCGCCACCAATTCCGGTGCTAATAGTCAGATAAAGCACTTTTTTATACTTGTCGTGAACTAATAGTGCTTCGCTTAAGCCACCCAACTTAGCATCGTTTTCCACTAATATCGGAGCTAATACAAGCCTGCCAATGTCGTCTTTGATGGCTACGTTATGCCACTTTAAGTTGCCAAAATCTTCAGCTATGCCGGTCTTGCGGTTGATGCGCCCAGGTACCGCACAGCAGGCGTATTCAAACTCAAAATCCGCAAAATTAGTTTTTAGGGCGGCCGTTAAATCATCCAAGAAGCGTCCGTAGTCAGAGTTAGTAGCAAACCTATATTCACCTGACAGTTTACCTCCATCCGTAAAAGCGGCCAGCAAGGTTTTACTGCCCCCAATGTCTATCCCTAAATACATAAAACTTAGTATAAAGCTATTAGCCATTGGCTAAAAGCTTATAGCTGGACAATTTGTTATTTACACCTTACAATAGAGTTAATCTAATCGGGAACTTCAGTTTTAGCCAGCCTCGGCAAAAAACAGGGTTACCGAGTGGAAATATATTCACCTGCCTAAAATTTACGTAGGAAAATTTGGCGGGTAAAAAGGAGGCAGGTTTGCCAGTTTCTAAAAGCTCGACTACTAATTTAACAATGGATGAGCTGCTGGCGTCATATGACGTTAAACAGCTTAAGACCGGTGATTCTGTGGAAGGCGTTGTAACGTCTGTCCGCAAACACGAAGTTTGGGTAGATTTGGGGCCTAACGGTGTCGGCGTTATTTTTCGCCGCGAAGTCGGGCAGAATCCACTGAACGAAGGTGATAGCATCACTGCTAGCGTAGTGGATCCGGAACTAGACGAAGGCTACGCGCTGCTAAGCATGAAGCGGGCAGCCAAAGACCGTGGTTGGGGCGAGCTGCAAAGACTGTTCGAGGAACAGGAAATCGTCGAAGTTACGCCTTATGATGCTAACCGTGGGGGTCTACTTATTGAGATGGAAGGCATCCGCGGCTTCTTGCCGGTCAGCCAACTGGCCGCCGAGCATTATCCGAGGGTATCAGATGCCGACAAAGACGAAATCTTAACTAAGCTTAACGCGCTGACCAACAAGGTATTACGCGTTCGTATTTTAGACGTCTCCAGAAAAGACAATAAGCTGATTTTTTCCGAAAAAGAAGCTGTCCGTGACGATATGCAATCACGCCTGACCAAACTCAAAGTCGGCGATGTCGTAGAGGGCGTTGTGACTGGATTGATTGACTTTGGCGCCTTTGTGAACGTAGATGGCATCGAAGGTCTGGTCCACATTTCCGAAATATCATGGGAGCGCGTCGAAGACCCCAGAAAATACGTTAAAATCGGTGAAAACGTCAAAGCCAAGATTATCGCCATCGATAAGGACCGCCTAAGTCTTAGTATCAAACAGATGAGCGACGACCCCTGGATGGCCGAAGTCAAGAAGTTCAAAAAAGGTGAAACAGTCGAAGGTAAGATTACCCGAATCACACCGTTTGGCGCCTTTGTGCAGCTGTCGCCTTCGGTTGAGGCCTTGGTCCACGTTTCTGAAATGAGCGACGACGAAAGTATCGACCCAGAGCAGTTATTCAAGCTTAACGAGACCAAAAAGTTCAAGGTACTAGAGATTGATACCGAGAATAGAAAAATCGCACTAAGCCTCAAAGATGTAAAATAACCGCAAGAAAGGAGCCGGCTAAATGGCCAAAATCGTACAGATTGAAGATCACATAACCGTCGGCTCACTGGCCGAGCTGTTAAGTCTGCCGGTTTCCACTTTGGTTGCCGAACTTCTTAAAAACGGCATCTTGGCAACCGTAAATGAAAAAATTGATTTTGATACCGCCCAGATAATTGTTGGTGAGCTGGATATAGATGTAGAGCTGGCCAAAAAGGAGCAAGCGCCAAAAGCGCCCAGGGTTAAGCGCCAGGCCAGCAAAGGTGCCGCCCAGCGCCCGCCCGTCGTTGCCTTTATGGGGCATGTCGACCACGGTAAAACATCATTGCTTGATGCTATCC
>PFEG01000003.1:0-1418 GCA_002793885.1 Candidatus Saccharibacteria bacterium CG10_big_fil_rev_8_21_14_0_10_47_8 | reverse complement strand
AGCTTTCGCGGCGCTGCGAGAGCACGGCGCCAGGCTAACCGATGTAGTTATCATCGTTATTGCTGCCGACGACGGCATTAAGCCCCAGACCATAGAAGCTATCCGCTTTGCCCGCCAAGCCGGTGTTAAGATGATAGTCGCTGCCAATAAAATGGATAAACCAGAGGCCGATCTTAACCGCCTCAAGCAGCAGCTATCCGAGAACGAACTCATGCCAGAAGACTGGGGTGGTGACACCATCGTCATGCCGGTTAGCGCCAAGACCAAAGATGGCATCAAAGAACTTTTAGACATGATTTTACTGGTAGCCGACGTCGAGGATTTACGCGCCGACACAACTGGCCCAGCCCAAGGCTTAGTAATCGAAGCTCACATGGAGCTAGGCCGTGGTCCAGTGGCCGTTGCGCTAGTCGAACATGGCATGCTAAAACCCGGTGACTTTGTAAGCGCCGGGGCAACGTATGGCAAGGTTAGAAACCTAGAATCAACCACTGGCCAGGCCCTAAAAGAGGCCGGTCCGTCAACGCCGGTAATTATTACCGGCATGAAAGCTTTGCCGGAGTTTGGCCAGGAGTTTGCCGTCGTAGCAAACGAAAAAGTTGCCAGGGATAAAACCGCCCAAGCCGTAACCGATGCCCGCGATAGCGGTGATTCGGCGGCCACTACCAGCTCAGAATTGCTGCGTATTATCAGCCAGACCAACCTGCTAACTGAGTTTAATATAGTTGTAAAAGCCGACGTACAAGGCTCGCTGACTTCTGTAGTCGATAGTTTAAAAACCTTAAACACCCAAGAAGTAGCCGTACGTATCGTAAGTTCCGGTGTTGGTGTCATCGGCGAAAACGACATCCACACAGCTGCCACCACTGGCGCCATAGTCTATGGTTTTCATACCACCATGCCCAGTTCTATCAAACAACTGGCTTCACGCGACCGTGTGCCGGTGCGTCTTTACAGCGTGATTTATGAGCTGATAGATGATGTTAAGCAAGAGCTAGAGAATCGTTTGGCTCCGGAAGTCGTAGAAGAAATATTGGGTGAGTTAGAGGTAAAAGGTATATTTAAGACCACCAAGACCGAGACCATTTGCGGCGGTGAAGTCTTAAGCGGCAAACTTAGTCTGCCAGCATATGCCAGGTTAAAAAAGGGCAAAGAAGTTGTAGCCGATAATCTGGAAGTTACTAACTTAAAAAGCGGCCCCAGCGATGTTAAAGAGGTCCCAACTGGCCAGATGTGCGGCCTTAGCCTAAAAACCACGGCTCGCATCCCCATAGAAGAAGGCGACAAACTCGAATTCTTCAACCGCCAAACCAAAACCCGCACCCTTTAGCCTTAATGTGACACTAACTTATTGAACACTTTGCAGCGATTGTAGCTTTTCCATCGGTGTCTGTAAATCTATTCCTAGGTGTGGCCTC
>PFEG01000061.1 GCA_002793885.1 Candidatus Saccharibacteria bacterium CG10_big_fil_rev_8_21_14_0_10_47_8 | reverse complement strand
AATACGATCGTGTAATTCTTTAGCCCACTCGTCAGAATCAGGAGTTTGAGGTAACCATGGCATAGCACTGATTGATCGGGTACTTTCATCCCTGGACAACGCATGTCTGTACTCCATTGTTCCCGGACGAGGATCAGGAATATTAGGTGTGGCTACGGGCTCCACAATATTCTCTCCACCAAAAGGTAATCTCATAGTTAGATTATAACATATTTTTCTTTTATGTCTATAAGCCGGACTACTGGTGGGCGGAGATGATTCTAGTGTAGACCAGCCAGATGGCTGCTGATATGAGGAGTAAGAAGATGATGATCATGGGAATAAACCCAGCACTTAGCTCCGAGTCACTCTCCTTCGGAGAGTAAAAATTTCGGCATTGCCGAAATAATCTCGGCCCTAAGTGCTGGGTAAAACCCGCCTGATTATCCTTTTTATAACGCATAAAAGCCATTATGGTACTGCTTATGTTAGTTGTAAAGTCTAATAGTGAGAGTATATTGACTTAAACGCAACTATTTGCTATAATACCAACCATGCCCGACAAAACAAATAACCCTAAGTTGCGAAAATCAATCAACGAAGAGCCAGCGTTCGAATTGCCGGATGATTTAGTAATAGACCCTGCTGCTATAGGTGAGTACTATGATAGATTATCAGAGGAAGAGAAACGCGAGTTCGCTATTAGGGCAGCACTGGGGCATGCGGCTTTAGAAAAACTAGTGTCACTTGACCCTAAGACTGGTCTGCTTCAATACGTTAAGTTCAAGGAACTTGTTGTTAACCGGACGTCTTTGAGTCTGAGGCGGCGCGAGCAGGACCCTACCATTACCAACTCACACGGACTAATTCTTCTTGATCTTGATGACTTTAAAAAACTCAACACGGGGCTCGGATACGACCGTACCGATAGAAATGCTCTTATCCCCGCAGCCGAAGCTATTAGGCAACACTTGCGTGAGGGCGACCTTGCTGCAAGATTTGGAGGGGAAGAATTTGTGATATTCCTACCCAGTACAAGTGGCGACAACACACTAGTTGTAGCTAGGAAAGTGCAGGCTGCTATTAACGCGATAGAACCTACCGCTGGAAAATCCCTTGGCGTATCTATCGCTTACGCCCAACTTCCTCAGGGTGAAGAATACGACAAAGTCTTCGGCACCGTAAATGCCGCGTTGATAAAAGCCAAAGAGATTGAAGGCAAAAACAGTATTGTGCCAACTGAAAAGTTAGCGGAATAGGCCTTTTTTGCCGCTGGTGTTTTTTATTTGCTCTAATAGTTCTATCTGTTCTTTGCTGAGCTTGGTAGGAGTATCTACAACGATGGTTACTATGTGAGGGCCGCGCGAGCTGCCCTTGATGTGCGGTACGCCATGATCGGATAGTTTAAAGTCGCTGCCGCTTTGGGTACCGGCTGGTACTTTCATGCGTATTGGGCCATCGACAGTTTCTACCTCAATTTCGGTACCTAGGGTAGCATCTATCATGTTGACGTGTTCGCTAGACAGGATTAAATCGCCTTCGCGAGTGAATTTTTTGTGTGGTTTTACCCTGATATTTACGTATAAATCGCCTTTGGGACCGTTGGCGATAGCTTCGCCGTGCTCGCGCAAGCGGATAGTTGCACCGTCGTCTATACCAGCCGGAATTTTGAGTTTAATCTGCTGGTTCTTGCGCTCGGTACCTTTACCTCTACATACTGTACAGAGTTTTTCTGGGATCTTGCCCCGGCCGTGGCATTTGGGGCAAATACTGGCCTGCTGAATATTGCCAAAAATGGTGCGGGTAACCCGTTTTATTTGGCCCGAGCCGTTACATTCGTTGCAACTTTTGAAATCGTGCCCAGGTTCTACCGTGCTGCCTTTGCAGTGGCTACAAGCGTCTTCTAGGTTTAGATTTAGCTCTGGCTCTGTTCCAAAAACGGCTTGCTCGAAAGTAATTTCTAGGTTGGTTTCTACGTCTTGGCCTCGGTTTTGGCGTTGACGTCCTGCCCCGCCGCCCATGTCGCCACCACTGAAGAAACTGCCCAAAATATCACCAAGGCCAAGATCGCCAAAGTCGAAGTGGAAGTCTTGGGCTTGCCCGCCGCCAAAACCGGCGTACGGATTGCCGTCGCTGGCAGCGCTAGAGCCCACCCCGGCGTGGCCGAATTGGTCGTAGCGTTTGCGCTTAGAGTCATCTTTTAGGACCTCGTAAGCCTCGTTAAGCTCTTTAAAGTTGGCCTCGTCGCCGCCACGGTCGGGGTGATGCTGCACGGCTAGCCGGCGATAAGCTTTTTTAAGCTCATCCGCACTGGCACCCTTCGAAACGCCTAGTACTTCATAGTAATTTCTTTTAGCCACAATCTACTCCAAAACTTCGCCTGTCCCGCGTCAAATCCTGGGCGAAGTAGTCTGTAATCAGATTACGAATTTCCAAAATATTGGTACTGGGGTAGTAATCTCGTTTAGCCATCTTGGTTTTCCACTTCGTCCATTAAACCATCAATGATGCTCTGGGCTTCATCTTCGTTACCCCCACAGACACCAACGAGAATTTCGTGCAGTTGCATAAGTTCTTCTAAGTTATGACTAGCCCCACCCAAAAATTTACGCAGACTTTCTATTACCTCATCCTTTTGCAATGGTCCTACCTGTTCTATTAAAGATTCGAGATCTTGTAAGTGAGCTAAATTGAACCTAGTGAGTGTTCCATCGGGTAATTCGTCGTGTCCTTGGATAATTACTCTCTGGAAATCTGGGTTGCTTGGATCATTTGCGTCCCATATATAGCGGCTAGCGGGACCTAACACCTGGTACCTTCTTGATTCTTTATAAAGCAGATCAGAAATAACTATTTGGCGCGTGCTTTGCTCATCGGGAGTACTACGTACTTCCCCTGTAGATGAATCTGAACGAAGTGCTAAACCAGCCACGTCCTTTCCCCTTATTAAAATAAAGTCGGCGACTATCTGGTTGATGGCTCCCATATTTGGAATTTGGGCCTCTTGCTCGCCTACTGATACGGGTGGTCCCTGTTCACTCACACCGCTAACCTTTCTTTTCCTTAACTACTTCGCCTTCGATGAATTTGCGATCTTTGCTTACGTAAACCGATTGGGCATATTTAATGCCCAGCTTAACTCCTGCGGCTACGGCCACTGCCGGTAGAAGCACATAGCGCAGGAAGTTAACTGGCTTCACTTATTTTTCTTTCTTGTCTGGCCCTGAGCTTGTCGCAGGGTCGTCTTTGTCGTCGACGACTTCGCCTTCTACGGGGCCTTCCTTATCTGATTTTTTGCTGTCTGGCTTCGCATCTTCGGCTGGTTTTTCTTCGGCTTGGGCGGCCTCGTACATTTTGGCGCCAATAGGCATAATCTTATCGCTAAGATCTTTAGCTGCTTTTTCCAGCTCTTCTTTGTCAGTTGCTTCTAGGTGAGTTTTGGCTTCATCAATTGCTTCTTGCAAAATCTTGACGTCTTCTTCACTCAATTTGTCCTTGTAATCGGTTTTCATCTTTTCGGCTTGGTAAACAGCGTTGTCCAGCTGATTTTTAACCTCAATAGCTTCACGCTTTTTCTTGTCTTCTTCAGCGTGGGCTTCGGCCTCTTTGGCAGCTTTTTCTACTTCGGCTTTATCTAGGTTGCCACTGCCACTGATGGTAATGCTTTGCTCTTTGCCAGTGCCTTTGTCTTTAGCGCTGACATTTAAGATACCGTTGGCATCGATGTTAAAGGTAACTTCTACCTGTGGTACACCACGCGGTGCTGGCGGGATACCATCCAGCACAAAGCGCCCAAGAGTCTTGTTGTCCGCGGACATTTCGCGCTCGCCCTGCAAGACATGGATTTCTACGCTGTTTTGGTTATCGGCAGCAGTTGAGAAAACCTCGTTTTTGCTGGTGGGAACAGTTGTGTTGCGCTCAATCAGTTTAGTTGTAACGCTACCGAGCGTTTCGATTCCAAGGCTTAAAGGAGTTACATCAAGCAACAGCACGTCTTTAACATCGCCCTGCAAAACGCCGCCTTGGATGGCCGCGCCCACAGCTACGACTTCATCGGGGTTAACGCCTTGCATCGGCTCTTTGCCAAAAATGGTTTTTACCTTCTCGACGACAGCTGGCATACGGGTCATACCGCCAACCAGCACGATTTCGTTGATGTCGCTAGCCTTTAAGCCGGCGTCTTTAATGGCCTTTTGGCACGGTTCGGCGGTTTTATCTATCAGATCTTGGACAAGTTCAATCAGCTTGGCGCGGGTAAGTTTGAGCTCAAAGTGCTTGGGCCCTTCTGTGTCAGCTGTCAAAAATGGCAGGTTGATGTCTGCAACTTCGGTGGTTGATAATTCCTTCTTGGCTTTCTCGGCCTCTTCTTTGAGACGCTGCATGGCGGCCTTGTCGTCTTTAATGTCGATACCAGACTCTTTTTTAAACTGGTCTACGAAGTAGTTGACGATGCGCATATCAAAATCTTCGCCGCCAAGGTGAGTATCGCCGTGAGTGCTTAAGACCTCAAAGACACTGTCACCAAGTTGAAGAATGGATACGTCAAACGTACCGCCGCCAAGGTCAAAGACAGCGATTTTTTCTTCTTTGCCTTTATCTAAACCATAAGCTAAGGCAGCGGCCGTTGGTTCGTTGATGATACGCTTAACTTCCAGGCCGGCGATTTTACCGGCGTCTTTGGTAGCTTGGCGCTGGCTATCGTCAAAATATGCCGGTACAGTGATGACCGCCTCTGTTACAGGCTCGCCCAAAAATGACTCGGCATCGGCTTTGAGTTTGCTTAAAATCATGGCGCTGACTTCTTCGGGGCTATAATCTTTGCTAGCCATGGTAACTTTAACGCCGCTGCCAGACTTAACAATCTTATAGGGCATTAGCTCGATGTCTTTTTGAACTTCTTTATCGTCGAACTTACGCCCAATAAGGCGCTTTACACCAAAGATGGTGTTGGTCGGATTGGTTACCCGCTGGCGGTTGGCTACTTGGCCGGCTAGGCGCTCGCCGTTTTTGTTGATGGCAACTACGCTTGGCGTGGTACGATTGCCCTCGCTGTTGGCGATAATCTCGGGCTTGCCCGATTGCATCACCGCCATTGCGCTGTTAGTTGTCCCAAGATCAATACCAATTATCTTACCCATTAAAATACCTC
>PFEG01000055.1 GCA_002793885.1 Candidatus Saccharibacteria bacterium CG10_big_fil_rev_8_21_14_0_10_47_8 | reverse complement strand
CAGGTGTCTCATGGTCAACTATAAGGAGCTGGGCAGATAATGGAGTACTTCGCGCAAGGCTACGAACCCCTATCAGGGCTTAGCCTTTCGTTTCAGGCCATTAATCCCAATAAACCACTTCAATCGGTCGTAGCCGGAGGCGTAGTCTGATGGCTGTACCGACTACCGAATTTAAGGCGTACCCAACAGGTATACCCGGGCTGTTAGTATTCGATGTTACTAGTATTGGCGATGACCGCGGCTGGTTCCAGGAAAAATTTCATAAAGAAAAATTGGAAGCAGCCGGATTGCCCTCAGGCTTCCAGGTTGTCCAAACCAACGTTTCATACAACAAAGAAAAGGGAGTGGCCAGAGGAATGCACGCTGAACCTTGGGGAAAATATATATCAGTCATATCCGGCCGAGCGTTTGTAGCTTATGTGGATTTACGCAAGGGTCCCACCTTCGGCCAAGTCGAGACATTAAAGATTGACAACAATAAAGCTGTTTTTGTACCCCAAGGAATTGCCAACTCCTACCAAACTCTAGAAAGTGATACTTACTATATCTACAGTGTCACAGCGCATTGGAGTCAAGAACTATATGATAAATATGTTTCTCTAAATATGAACGATCCGGCTCTCAAGATTAGATGGCCAATTGCTATAGAAAATGCCATTGTTTCTGAGCGCGACCGTAATCACCCGTTTCTTAAAGATATAAAACCAATGGATGTAAAGTAATGGATAGTAGCAAGTTCCTAATATTGGGTGGCAATGGGCAGCTCGGCAAAGCCCTGCAAGCTCAGTATCCAAACGCTCATGCAACTGATGTAACTGAGCTCGATATAACCGATATTCAATCGCTCCAGAGTTTCGACTGGAGCAACGTTAGCACTATCCTAAACGCAGCTGCCTACACTAACGTAGACGGCGCCGAAACCCCAGACGGTCGCCTATCCGCCTGGAAAATCAATGCCATGGCTGTGGGACAGCTCGCAAGTATTGCACTAGAGCACGACCTTACCCTAGTGCATATCTCGACGGAATATGTGTTTGATGGCAGCAAAAAAGTCCACACAGAAGACGAGCCGCTTTCTCCGCTCGGCGTTTATGCCCAAACAAAAGCCGCCGCTGAGATTGCCGCAGCTATTGCGCCAAAGCACTACATCTGCCGTACGTCCTGGCTGATTGGTGAGGGCAATAATTTTGTTAGAACAATGTTAGGTCTAGCCGAAAAGAATGTATCACCTGCCGTTGTTGCTGATCAAATAGGGCGGCTAACTTTTACACAAACGCTGGTAAAAGCTATCGATCACCTATTGGGATCAGAGACGCCTTATGGCGTATATAACATTACGAATGATGGCCAACCCGCCTCTTGGAGTGAAATTACACGCCTTATATTTAAAGAGTTAGGTAGAAACGACCTTACCGTAACGGGCACAACCACAAAAGAATACTTCGCCGGTAAGCCAGACACCTCCCCAAGGCCCTTGCATAGCACGATGGATTTAGCAAAAATTAAATCAACCGGCCTAGATATCGCTGATTGGCATGAGGAACTAAGAACTTACATTAAAAAGGAGGTCCAGTTGTGATTACATCACTCCAATTTTCAATTCACAATTTTCAATTTTCAATGAATGACCAATTCTCAATTTACAATGTAGCTACAGCCCGGCAAATGCTAAATGTAAAATTACTGTCAACTGTCAACTGTAAACTGTTAACTGCTTCCGGAGGGAGCTTAGCGTGAAAGGCATAATCTTAGCAGGAGGAAGCGGCACCAGGCTTTATCCCATAACTTTAGCAACCAGCAAACAGCTGCTACCTATTTATGACAAGCCGATGATTTATTATCCGCTCTCAACACTTATGTTGGCCGGTATACGCGAGGTTCTTATCATTTCCACCCCCAAAGACACGCAAAGGTTTCAGGATCTACTAGGTGATGGGAGTCAAATAGGCTGTCAATTTACTTATAAAATCCAAGGTGAACCTCGAGGCCTAGCAGATGCTTTTATCGTAGGTCAGGAGTTCGTTGGTGCGGATAAAGTAGCGATGATTCTCGGAGATAATATCTTTCACGGCGCAGGAATGGGGGACCAGCTACAGCGTTATACAAATGTTGATGGAACGGTCGGATACGCGGCTCACGTCAAAGACCCCACAGGCTATGGTATTTACGAGTTCGACAAAGAAATGAATGTAATTTCAATCGAAGAAAAGCCGGATAACCCAAAATCAAACTACGCTAACACAGGCTTATACTTTTGCGACAATGAAGTAATTGAAATCGCTAAGAATGTTGAACCAAGTGCAAGAAGTGAAATAGAAATAACTTCTGTTTTAGATGCTTACCTAAAAAAGGGCAAGCTCAAAGTTGAACTATTAGACCGCGGTACGGCTTGGTTGGATACAGGTACCTTCTCATCAATGATGGAAGCTGGGGAGTACATACACGTTATCGAAAAGCGTACAGGACTAAAGATAGGCTGTATTGAAGAAATTGCTTGGCGGCGAGGATTCATTGACGATTCGCAACTACAAAAACTAGCCGAAGGTCTCACCAAATCCGGTTATGGCCAATACCTGATGTCCCTTCTGACAGAAAAATGATCAAGTGTCCCCTATGTGGTAAAATCTCGGCACAGCC
The DNA here is from genome assembly GCA_002793885.1 of Candidatus Saccharibacteria bacterium CG10_big_fil_rev_8_21_14_0_10_47_8. Classification (GTDB taxonomy): domain Bacteria; phylum Patescibacteriota; class Saccharimonadia; order Saccharimonadales; family UBA10212; genus 21-14-0-10-47-8-A. Next base: position 2,576 of record PFEG01000055.1, on the reverse strand, counting down.
TCATCTAATAGCTGTGCAGTCTGTCTACAGTGATAAACCGTACGATGTTTACTACTGCGAAAATTGCAGCCATTTCTTCACTCACCCACTGCCAAGCAGCAAAGCATTGGGCTATATCTACTCCAATAAGTACTCGTACGCGGCACATTCGCTCATCAATCCAGAAAAAAAAATGCGGGCGGCGAATTATGCTAAGCACATAGCCAAGCTGGGCGTAAAAACAGCATTCGAAATCGGCTGCATGCACGGCCTTCTTTTAATCGAGCTAGAGAAGAATAGTATCAAAGCAGCTGGCATCGAACCAGACGAAAAGGCAGCTAAATATTGCAGGGCGAAAGGCTTGGATGTGGCTCACAGCTCTCTGGAAGACTACTCAAAAAGGCAATCGACTAAAAAGTACGATGTCATTATTATGAGTCATGTGCTAGAGCATATTGTTGAACCTAAAAAACAAGTTGAGCTACTCAAAAATCATCTTACTAAAACTGGCCGGTTAATTATAATTGTGCCAAATTCTATGGCCTACACCCGTAAATGGTTCGGTCGATTTTGGGGCTACTGGCAGGTACCTATACATATTAATCATTTCAATAGTGGTTCCATGACTCGACTTTTGGAAACCGGTGGCTTTAAAATTGAAAATATAAAATACGTCGGCGCAGATTCGTTATTTTTTTTATCTTCGCTCGCGAATCGATTTGGTTCGAAAAATGATACTCACGATCTTTCACTTGCCAAAAAAATCTTCGTTAAAATTGCGTCAATCACTCTCCGCCCTTGGTATTACTTTGGGAATGAAGATATGATTATTGTCGCCAAGAAAATGACTTAAATATCTCAGGGAAGCATCACATCAGAATACAGGTATACTTCCTTGGCCGTTTTTAGCGCCTGGGTTGGTTCCTTTTCGATAGCAGCTGTGCTGCTCAAAAAATGCTCAATTAATGCTTTTTTTGCTTCGCCGAGAGAGTTTATGAATACGATATCTAACCGGCTTATCAACTCAGGGGTTATGGTTACTCGAGCTGTTTCACCATCCAAGTAGCCAACTGCTAGTTTATTGGTTGTTTTAGCAGCAACCGATCCAGGCTGGATACCACCAGTATGATAACCCTCGCCTATACCAAACTGGCCAATGCTAAAATCAACCTCCTGTAAATACTTAAGCAGTCTTTGGTTAAAGTCTTCGCCGGTCTTTTCTGATGACATACGCCCGCCCCATAAAATCGGTTTGGATTTAAGACTAAAGCCTTGTTCTTGCAGCTTATACCAATTCGTGTCTGTCTCTACGGCGCTGTAGATATCATCCACTAACGTTATGAAGAGCCGATTGTCCGAATTTTCAATCAACCGAGCAGTGTTAACTGCTATAGGAATCGACGAGCCTCCAGATATAAGCCATAGAACTTTTTGAGCCTTGGCTAAATGTTCATTAATAAGTTTGGCCAGGTCGCTACTAACCTTCTCTGCGTCACTTATTCGCATTATTTCCATGTCCATATTTGATATTCTATCAATATGAAGATTCTTGTTACTATTCCGACTTATAATTGCGAGAGGCAAATACCACGAGTTCTAGCCGGTTTCAATAAGAGACTGTTAGACCGCGTCGAAAAAGTCATCATTATCGATAACGGCAGTACTGACAAAACTGTCGAGGCTGCTCAAACCGCCACTAAAAAATTGGCTACCTCAAAAGTTGAAGTCTGGCAAAACAAGAATAATTACAACCTCGGCGGCACGCATAAGGTTGCCTTTTTGACGGGTGAAAAACTAGGTATGGATTACGTAGCTATTTTGCACGGAGATAACCAGGCCAAAACCGAGGAACTTGACTTACTGATAGACGAAGCCAAGAAGAACCCGGAGCATGGGGCTATTTTAGGCTGCCGCTTTATGAAGGACTCCAAATTAAATGGCTATTCGTGGCAGAGGGTTTGGGGCAACCGAGGTATTAACTGGATATATAGTATGGTTGCCTTAAGACCAAGTCGAGACCTTGGCTCTGGACTTAACCTGTTCCGACTCAAAGACTTGAATGACCATAATTACCTGGGCTTTGGCGATAACATAACCTTTAACATTGACTTGCTGCTCGATTATTTTAAGAAAAAGACGCTACTTAAGTTCGTTCCGATAACTTGGTCCGAGACCGACCAAGTTAGTAATGCCCGCAATTTCCAGGTCGGTAAGACCGCGCTTATCAAGCTGTTCCGCTGGCGATTTGGCAAAGAACAACGGCTAGAACGCTCAGCAAATTATTACCAGTCTGATAAAGTTTAGGAATGCGGTCTTTACAAATTTTAACGCCAATGGCAGGGTTAGGCTCAAGGTTCGCTAAAGCCGGCTTTGATTTGCCAAAGCCTTTGATTAAAGTTAATGGTCAGCCAATGTTCCTGAAAGCTCTTTCCAGCATCGAGTCCATTAAAGCCAAAAGGGACTACTTCTTCGTCATTCGCCAAGAGCACGTAGATACCCAAAAACTAAACAAGTTAATCAAACAGGCCCTACCTGGAGCTAACATAATCACTATTCCGGAAATGACCAGGGGTGCAGCTGAGACAGCACTCGCTGCT
>PFEG01000042.1 GCA_002793885.1 Candidatus Saccharibacteria bacterium CG10_big_fil_rev_8_21_14_0_10_47_8 | reverse complement strand
GCCGGTTTGCCCGGTGCGGTGCCAAGCGTAGAAGACCCACAAAGAACGCGGTCTTCGTGGTTTAGCGTGGCTTGGCAGAGGCGGCGGTCAAGACCCGGCCGCCGCGGTTTGTAGCGCAGCTTGCCGTTTCCAGCCGCGCAGGAGGCGGCCGATTTCGTCCAGTTTGCCGCTGGCAAACTCAAACTGCCGCGGGCTGAGCAGTTTGTATTCAAAAGCCAAGCGCACAAACACGCGCTGAATCTCATATTCAACCAGCGCTTCGCCGACAACCGGCGCCTTAACCTCGGAATAATTAGCTTTCACAACCAGTTTCAGTAAATTCAGCGCGCTGCTTTGCAGCTCTGCTCCCAGGCTGTATTTATGGACTTTGGCAAAACGCTCCACGGCGGGCTTGAGCCAAAACAAGTACTCGTAAGTCTTACGAAAAACAATCAGCTTGTTCATGGCCGCAATCCTAAAAACGCCGCGGGCGAAAGTCCACGGATGCGGAGTATTCGCCCCCAGCTATCATATTTAGTCAATGCCTGGTAAACCAGGACATCTAGGCTCGGACAGCGCAAACGGGAGATCTTCTTAATGCACGCTGGCGGCAACCATGGTTGACCGCCATTCTTGCAGCCAGAAACCAGTAAACCCAGCTTCTGGTGGAGCTTGAAGCTCCTGGCGACGCGAAACCCAATATTCGTATTGGTATTCGTCGGCGCATTGTTCAGATTCAGCGTGAACGCTCCAGCATTCGTGCCATTGTTCCAATTGCCGCCGCGTTTGAACGCGCGTCATATATTCACGTTGCCCGTAGTCATTATGCTCCATGACTAATATCCTCGCCAAATGGATTTATAGTCCTGATAAGTCCATCAGCATGGGCAAAGCTGGCGTAAGCCTGAAATTGCTGCCAACTGTCTCGTGCCTCGGCTTCGCCTCTCAGTCTCCGGGCGCGGGCTAGTCGGCGCATGAAGCGCTGAACCGTTGGCCTGCTTAGGCGGCGGGTAAATAGCTCGGTATCATAGCCGACAAATCGTTCATAGCCTGCAAAATTATGAATATTGGTCTTCTTGGAATGCAAGTTTAGAGCTAACTCATTAGCAACAAAATTCTCTACGGCTACTTTTACGCTATCCAAGTGTTGTTTGGATGGGTGGATAAACAAAAAGTCATCCATATAGCGCATATAATACTTCTCGCCCAGAGTGTGTTTTACAAACTGGTCAAGATGGTTCAGGTAGATATTGGCAAACAACTGGCTAGTTAGGTTGCCAATGGGCTGGCCAATGGCTTCATTTGCTCTGTCCAGCCCACTGCTTTTGGGCGGCTCACCGAGAGAGAGAGAGAGAGAGAGAGAGAGAGAGAGAGAGAGAGAGAGGAATCCAGCCCCAGCGACAACTGTTTGCCCCGTAGCGAACCGGTATGGGGTTGGCTAGCCGCCGGTTCCCGATACGAGCCAATAATCTGTTCACATAACATAAGCGTCCGGTTATCCCTGATCTGCCGACCAAGTAGGCTCAGTAAAATAGCGTGGTCAATGCTGGCAAAGAATTTGCGGATATCGGCCCGTAGCACATAGAATTCACCGTATTTATCATGAGCCGAGCGCAAGAAGTGTTGCAAACGCAGTACGGCGGCGTGGGTACCTTTGCCTTTCCGGCAGGCATAGCTGTCATAGATAAATATCCGCTCAAACAACGGCTCAATCTGCCTTACCAACGCGTGATGGACGATTCTATCGGTAAACGGCGCGGCTGAGACGTCGCGCTGTTTGGGGTCGTAGACCTTAAAGGTCCGGTACTTGCCGTGCTTATACGTTCCAGCGTGTAGTTCCCGCTGTAGCCGCCAGAGGATCTTCTCGGCGTGCAGGTCGTGGCGCAATACCTCGGCCCGGTCGTGTTTGCCGCTAGCGGCCGCCCGGTAGGCGGCGTAGAGGTTGCCCCAGTCGGTGATTTGATCGTACAATGTCATAAACTATTGTAATCCGTTACAATCTAATGTATTATAAGATATATGAATAAGACTACGACCATTAGTTTTAACGCCCCCCAAGACGTCAAAAGCCGCCTGCAGCGCATGGCAGACAGCTACGGTATTACTATCAGCGACTTGATGCGCATGAGTGCACTCAAGGTGGCAGATGAGGGCATTACCATAGAGCCCGAGCTTGAACCAACCCCTTATCTTGAGAAACTTATGCGGAAAGTGGATAAAGATTATAAAGCGGGGCGTAATATCACTTCGTTTGACAACGCCGAAGACGCCATAGCCCACTTGCGTAACATAAACGGCAAAAAATGAGTCGTCCGGTTCCGGTTTATCACCGTAACTTTGAAAAGCAATTGGCGAAATTGCCCCAGAAACAACGCGACAAGGCAATTGACGCCATTGAAGAGTTCGTAAGCAACCCCTTGCGGCCATCATTGCGAGTCCACGCTCTCAAGGGTAAATGGAGCGGCTATATTTCTATCAGCGCGGGCGGAGATCTGCGCTTGCACTTCAAGCCGGTCAATGGCAATAAGATTCTTTTTGTGGCTGTTGGGACCCACGCCCAGTTGTACCGGTAGTTTTTGTTGTGTCATTCCTGCCTTCTTACTTTTTATAAATAACCGCGAGGTGCCTCCGGTACCCGGAAGATTTTAGAGTTCAGATCGTCGTAAAAAGCCAGCTTTTTACGACGGGGTCTACCTGGCGACGCGGAACCCAACGCTAGCACTGGTAAGCGTCGGCGCAAGGTCCAGATTCAACGCGAACGCCCCAGCAGTCGTGCCACTGCCCCAAACGCCGCCGCGTAGGAAGCCGTATAAGGTGTTATTGGTGCTGGTGCCGTCGGTATTGATCTGGCCGAGACGCTGGGTAGAGTTCCAGCCGCGGTTGGTGGGGTTGGCATAGTTAAGGTCTTTCCATTTGATAATGGCCGTAAACTCGTGCCAGGCAAAACCGTCGACCGCGTCGTTGGGTTCTTCGTTGCCGATAATCCAGCTATTGGTCCATTCCCAAACGTCGCCGGGGATATCCCAAATAACCGCGCCGCTGCTCAGCGTGAGAGTGCGCTTTTGGGTACCGGCGCTGCCGCAGGTGGTGTTAACACCAGCCGTAACGGTACCGTAGCAGGCCTCGCTGTCGGTGGCACTGGCCGCCAGAGCCGCCGCTGGGGAGTTGTCCTGGTGGCCGGTGGCTAGAAACCGGCTGGCCGTACCGGGAGCATTACCACAGCCCGAACCATCGGCCAGACACCAGTTGGCATTTACCCATAGCGCATCAGTAGCGATGGTCATCCATTCGGCTTCGCTGATGAGGTGGCAGCCGGCACAGGCGGCAAAGGCTTTATCCTGGGCGATGCGCTGGGAAATGCTAACCCAAGGCGCGGAACTGGCGTTGGATACGGCATTGCCGCTGCCGTCGTCTTTGGCCTCGTACTTCATAACGCAAAAACCCGGCATAGTGCCGAATTTGGCGTTGCCCGGTACCCAGACGTAGTTAGTCAAACCGCCGCAACTGCCAGAGATGCTGGTGCCAAAGGTTAGGCTGCCGCCCAGCGTCAGATTGTTGGTCACGCTCAATGTGTCGATAGTAATGACACCGGTAGTGGTATCGGCACTCAGTAAAATAGTGGTTCCAGTAGCGTTTTGGATTTGGAAGGCCGCGGTGGAATCAGCGGTGTTTTGGGCCAGCACTGTGCCGGTAAACTTATTGTTGCCGGTGAAAGTCTGTGGGCCGGTGCCGTTAAGCAGGGCAACGTTAGCCGACAACCTGCCATCGGCAATCGTGCCGCTGGCAACATTGCTGGCGTTGAGAGCCGTTAGGTTAACGCCGCTAAGCGTGGGCAAAGCTCCGCCGACAGTGGTTTGCACCAGCTGGCTCGCGCCATTAAACGTATTACCTTGGAGAGTAACATTAGTAGACAGGCGGCTATCGCTCAATGTGCCGGAAGATATATTAGTGGCATTAGTGTAGTAACCGGCGGCTTGGCCATTAAGCAGGGCGGCGTTAAGGTTGGTTAAATTAGAGCCGTCAAGGACTGGCAGTAACCCGCCAGCCGTGGTTTGCACCAGCTGGCTGACCCCATTGAAAGTGTTGCCCTGCAAGGTAACTTGGGCGCTGAGGCGGCCATTAGCGAGGGTGCCGGAGGAAAGGTTGCTGGCGCTAGTGAAATATCCGGCGTTAAAGCCGTTTAGGTAGGCGGCATCGACGTTGGTAACAGCGCTGCCATTACCGCTAAAACTACCGGCAATAGCGGTTCCAGAGATATTGATGTTGCCGGTTTCTTGAGTGCCTGGAGTAGTGATTTGGCGGGAGACGCAAATGCCGCCGATGCAGTCGTTGCTACCGGGAACACCCTGCGCTCCTTGGGCGCCGGTTGCCCCGGTGGCTCCGGTTTGACCGTTATTGCCGTTGGTACCATTTGCTCCATCCTGGCCGTTCGCGTCCGTGGTGGTTTCCAGCTTGTCCAGACGCCCCTTGAGCTGGGCCAGCTCGGTCTTGGTATCTTCCGGCAAGTTATCTGTCTTGATGCCCAGATCTTTAACGTCTTGTTGAAGATTATCCAAGGTTTTTAGGTCTTCAACCGACAAGTTGTTGGTTTTGGCCTTTTGCTCCAGAGCCGCTACTTGAGATTGCAGGCTCTTGATATTGGAGTTAGTGCCAGAGCTGCTTAGCGTAACCACGCCAACAACCAGTGCAATAAGCGCCAGGCCAAATAGTAGCTTCCGCCAAGGGAAAGCCCCGCCCCGGGGCTTAGGTGTCTGGACTTGAGGATAAACGGAAGTTAGGCTTACGGGAGAGGCGTAAGACTCCGCGGGCGGACGCGTCGTCATATCGCTAGTCTGAGGCAGGGGATTATTTGGCTGGATATCCATGTTTAGATACCCTGAGCCTCACCGCTAAGGCTAAAAGGCTGGCGGCGCTAAAACCGGCCTGCCCCGTAGCGAATTGGTATGGGGTTTGGACAGCAGTTAGTTTTAGCTGGCGCAGCTTACGAGAGAGAGAGAGAGAGAGAGACGAAGCTTCGCCCGGGTTTTTGGGTTTTGACGCTCGCTTGAGCGTTGTTTGTAATTTTCATTTGGATAAACTCCACGACCGTAGCCGATTACTGACTATTATCGCTTATGTTAGTACTGTAATGCAAGCGTTTTATGTTGTTGCCCTAAAGTGTAACCGTAGCCGCCTCTGCCAAGCCACGCTAAACCACGAAGA
>PFEG01000043.1 GCA_002793885.1 Candidatus Saccharibacteria bacterium CG10_big_fil_rev_8_21_14_0_10_47_8 | reverse complement strand
TCACTGGAGTGGTATGAGTGACTTTGTCCACCTCCTATAGCTAAGGTATAATTAGATATCATGGCTGAGAAAAACTTAGGTTCTGAGCTGGTACCAGACACGCAAACCGGGCATCAGGATGAGCTTGGTGCTGTAACTGGGCCAAATCCTACTCGCAAGGAAATGGGTAACACCGAACCATATATGTCGGACGCGGCTCGAGCCGCACTTATGGAAGGTACTGGGCAGATTGTAATTCTAGAAACCGAATCTGGGGATGCTTTAACTACAAAATCCGAGCGTAGCAAGAGCAATAACAGCAATACTGCTTGACTAGTTAAGTATTTCGAAGACCTGGATGAAGTCGGTGGTGCGTGCGGATTTGTAGCCATGTTTTTTGGCGATTGTCGCTAAGTTTTTGTGTTGTAGTGGTAGGCTTTCAGTCAAAACATACTGTGGCTTGGTGGGCAAAGAATCTATTTGCTCGAAAAGGTGGCGGTATAGGTCCAGGCCATCAGGGCCGCCAAAGATTGCGGTCCTGGGTTCGTTCATAGCTGCGCTGTTCAGCTGATAATCGTCGGGTACGTAGGGCAGGTTGCAGAGTAGCAGGTAGGGGGTAGTGAGTAGAGTGTATATAGGCTCAAGCAAATTACCTTTAAAAAACTTAACTTCTGCACCAAGCCTCTGGGCATTTTTTTTGGCAACGACAAGACACTTTGGGTCGATATCAGTAGCTATAACTTCAGCACCGGCAACTTCTAACTTAGCTGTAGTAGCCAAAGCCCCAGATCCCGTCCCCACATCTATCAATTTCCAAGGAGCCTCCTTGGAAATTGGGGATTTGTGGTGTAGTAGGGTTTTTAGGAGGGTAATTATGGTTTCGGACTCGGGACGGGGCTCTAAGACATCCTTATTTATTATAAACTCCCGGCCGTAAAACTCGGTTTTACCACGGATATAAGCCAGCGGTTCATGTCTGGCCCTCTGTTTAACTTTAGCCTCGAGTTGCTGCAAGGATAATCCTTGTAGCATAAGCAGTTTGCCAAGGTCTGCTTCGGGGTGGGCCAACAGCCAGCCGCGTTCCTTGCCGGTAGCGTCCTCCAATAAAACCAGCGTGTCCAACCGCGCTGTCCCGACATTGCTATTTTTTAGTATTTCCGTTGCTCGCCTGAGCCACTCATCAACTTTCATTTTCGATGAGCCGATGCTCGTAGTCGTGGAGTTTATCTATAATGTCGTCGAAATCGCCGTCTAGGGCACCGGGCAGATTGGAACGAGAATAGCCTATGCGGTGATCGGTTATGCGGTCTTGAGGGAAGTTATAGGTGCGGATTTTTTCGCTACGATCGCCGGAGCCGATAAGTTTTTTACGCGCATCACCGAGCTGTTTTTGTTCTTCGTCGATTTTTATTTGCAGCAGACGGGAACGAAGTATGCCCATGGCCCTCTCCCTATTTTTTATCTGGCTCTTTTCATCCTGCATACTGACGGTAAGGCCGGAGGGCAGGTGGGTTATCCGAACGGCGGAGTCGGTAGTGTTAACGCTTTGTCCGCCGGGACCGCTGGAGCGGAAAACGTCAATTTTAAGCTCGCTCGGGTCTATTTTTATATCTGTTTCTTCGGCTTCTGGCAGCACCGCTACGGTAACGGTGCTGGTGTGAATGCGGCCCTGGCTCTCTGTTACGGGCACTCGTTGCACACGGTGTACGCCAGCCTCGAATTTTAATTGTTTATAGGCGTTGCTGCCTTTGACCATAAAAATGATTTCTTTAAAACCGCCGGATTCAGCCGGGCTTTCGCTCACTAACTCAGTTTTATAACCATGTTTTTCACACCAACGGCTGTACATTCTATAAAGCTCACCTCCGAACAAGCTGGATTCATCGCCGCCGGCTGCCGCTCTTATTTCTACTACTGCATCCCGCTCGTCATTAGGGTCTTTGGGAATCAGGGCCTCATTTAAAGTCGTCTCGATACCGGCCCGTTTTTCTTCTAGCTGCTTGATTTCGGATTTAGCTAGCTCTGCCATTTCGGGATCATCTCCGCCGGCTAACTTTTTGGCTTGCTGCAGTTGTTGTTCTTGCCGTTTCCGCTCGTCGAATAAGCCGATAATTTTAGCCAACTCGCCCTGGCGCTTAGCCATTTTAGGATAATCGCGCAACGCAAAAACGTCCGGGGATTGCATAGCAATCTCCAGCTGCTTTTGCTCGGCTCGTAATGATTGTTCTTTTTGATTCATAGTTCTGATATTAGTGTATTAAAAATCACCCTAAATACCTAAAGTATGGCAGGGGTTGGTGTTAGTTAAAGTAGCTATTGTTTGGCGCTTTTGGCGGCGCTGGTGCCAAGTTTTTGAGTACCGGATTTGGTTTCGCTTTTTCTAACCTTTGGTTTAGCGGCAACGCGGGCGTCCTGAGCCTTTTTTGCGGCTTCTCGACGGGCTTTGAATTTATCTACGCGGCCTTCAACGTCAACGATGCGTTCCTCTCCAGTAAAGAAGGGGTGGCTGGAGCTGGAAATGTGGACTTTAACTAGTGGGTATTCAACGCCGTCTACAGTAAGTTTTTCTTCGGTATCTACCGTGGAGCGGGTAACAAAAGAAGTGCCATCATTCAGATCCTGAAAGGCGACTGGGCGATAGTTTTGGGGATGTATATTCTTCTTCATAGTTATTTAAAAACCTTTTTCTTGCCGTGTAGTGATGCAAAGCATCTACTTACTGCGGTCATAACTTCTGGCTATTATATCTACCTTACCCCTGTAGGTCAACTTAAAATTATAAAGAGAGCCTCTTTTCCAAACATTGCTGTTTGGCAGAACATCGGCGGTTGCCGGCGGGGCTGTTGTTCTGTGGTGGAGAAGATCAGCTCTTGAGCTTGAGGGGACCATCGTAGGGCTGGCTTGGGTGGTCACCATAGTACGCCCCCACATCAGGTCCTTGTGGGTGCTGAAGGTGACCATCTGCCCGGCGATGAACATCGCCATCGCCTCATGCCAGCTCACCTCTCGCTCCTCGTTGCGTGTGTGTGACACGCCCCACGCCGAATCTTGTGGGCCATGCTCATAGACGGCGATAAGTGCAAAGCCCGAGGGGCAAGGCAGATCGAGCAGCGGTTCGGGGTTGACTCGCTTGCTGAAGCGCTGCCAGCAGTCGTCCAAGAGCTGGAGGATCTGCCGGCGAGTGGGGTTGTGCTCCGGCGGTGTAGAGAGCCATCTGGGGACCGCTGTTGTGACTGCCGAGGTCATGTGCCTGCTCGCACCACTCGAACGGGTAGTTCTGGGTGTAAAGACCGAGGTCGCTGATGAGCTTGCAAGCCCGGTTATAGATGCCGTCGATGGTCATCTTGGCACCTGCGACTTGGCGTGAACGCGCCACTTTTCCTCCTTGATATATCCCAGTTGGATACTGAGAAACATGAATATTTTACAATAATATACTATTAACATCAATATGTATATCTGTTGCAAAAAAAGCTAAACAGGGGTACAATGTGGGCACAATTAATTAAGCAGTTTGGGGCGCAAATCCTCCCAGTGGCAGTTCGTGTAGGACTTCGCGGGTAAACCCCATACGAAGAGACCCCGCCCTAAAACTTGACGTTTCGTAATCTGATTACAGACTACTTCACTCAGGACTTAGAGCCGGGCAGGAAGGATTTAGCTAAATGGCTACAGGTGTAGACATTAAACAATTATTAGAATCTGGCGCGCATTTTGGCCACAAAGCTAGCCGCTGGCACCCAAAAATGGCCCCCAATATTCATAGCAAGCGCGATGGTAACCACATTATAGATTTAACCAAGACCGTCGAAGGCCTAGAAAAGGCTCTGGCTTTTTTGACCGACACAGCCGCCGCGGGCAAACAAGTGCTGCTGGTAAGCACCAAACGCCAAGCCAAAGACGCTATCAAAGCAACCGCTGAGGCTACGGGCATGCCCTACGTTTCTGAGCGTTGGTTGGGCGGTATGCTGACCAACCAGAACACCATTGGCGGGCGCATCAAGCATCTGAAAGATTTGGAGAGCCGAATGGCCACTGGCGAACTGGCTGCTAAATACAACAAACTGGAAGTCCAGCGTTACGAAGAAGAAATTGAAGCCATGAACCAGATGTATGGCGGCATCAAAGAAATGGCTGCCAAGCCCGGCGCTGTTTTAGTAATTGATGTTTTAGAAGACATCAATGCTGTGCGTGAAGCCAAAAAACTTGGAATCCCGATAGTGGCGTTAATTGACACCAATGTTGATCCCAGCTTGGCTAATTATCCGATCCCTTGTAATGACGATGCTACCAAAACCATCAGCCTGATCTTGGATTATGTGGAGAAGGCCATTTTAGTAGGCAAAGCCAAAAACAAGGTTACAGGTGACAGTGAACAGGTTACAGATAAACCCAAAGCTAAAGCCAAAAAAGATGAATCTGATGTTGCTGCTAAAGCTCCAGAAGAGGCAGTTGAGGCAGTTGAGGCTGTTAAAGGTATAGGGTAACAGACTAAATTTATCATTTAACAATTTACAATTTTCATTTATTTAACAGTTAACATTTTACGATTGTCGCTACAATAGAAATTGTCCAATGAAAAATAAATGCTAAATGCAAAATGATCAATGTGAAAAGGAGTAATAATGGATATTGAGCAAATAAAACGACTTAGGGAACTAACGGGTGTGGGTATAACTGACGCCAAGCAGGCCTTAGTAGAAGCCAGCGGGGACTTTGATAAAGCCTTAGCCGCGATGCGTAAAAAAGGGCTGACTAAAGCCGACAAGCGGGCTGAGCGCGAAGCCAGGGCAGGGTTAATCGGCAGTTACGTGCATGATGGGCGGATTGGCGTGATAGTGGAGGTTAACTGCGAAACCAACTTTGTAGCTAAAACAGATGAATTTAAGGAATTAGTTAAAGATATCGCTATGCATATTGCCGCTGCCGCACCCGAATTTGTTAGCACTGATGACATCCCGGCCGATGTCCGCAAGGCAGCTGAGGCTGAATTCAGCGAAAAGGCAATGAGCGAGGGCAAGCCGGACAGCATGATTGCCCAGATAGTTGATGGCATGGTAAAAAAGCACTTTGCCGAGAAGTGCCTGTTGGAACAACCGTTTATCAAGAATCCCGATCAAGCCATAAGCGATTACGTAAAAGAACACGTTGCCAAACTCGGTGAAAACATCGTAATCCGCCGCTTTTCTCGAATGGCCTTAGGCGAAATTTTCTAGCTATCTTTGAAGTTTAGTGCAACGCAAAAGGCCTTTTTCTGGCTATGATAAAATTAAACTATAACTTATGGATATCGATCAGAATCTAAAAGAAGCCAAAGCCAAACTGGGCGATACAACCGAGCACTTTAAAGAAGAACTCAAAAAGATACGCACCGGCCGGGCACACCCGGGCATGTTAGATAATATTCGCGTAGAAGTTTATGGCCAAGAGATGCCGCTTAAAGGGGCGGCAACTATAACTGCACCAGAAGCTACCTTATTACAAATCACGCCATTTGACCCCAGTAATTTAAAGGCTATTAGTGATGCTATTCGCGGTAATGAAGCTTTGGGTTTAAATCCAGCCGATGATGGGCG
>PFEG01000015.1:25758-29345 GCA_002793885.1 Candidatus Saccharibacteria bacterium CG10_big_fil_rev_8_21_14_0_10_47_8 | reverse complement strand
TACGTAGGCGCCTCGCAGTTGGCCATGGCCGTGGCGCAGGGCTTTAGTTTCAGCTCCAGAAAGCTGCAAACCCACCACCAAAGAATCACCCAGCTTGTAATCAAAACGCGCTCGGCGGTTGGTAATTCGGCCGACAGGTTGGGATTTTTTCTTCATAAAACCATTATAAACTCCTGTTGGTCGTATTTAGTATTTAGCATTGATCATTGATCATTTTTCACTGATTTATCATTTGCCATTTTCCAAAATCTTGTGCATGCCCTTCAATGTTAAATGGTACCTGTTAAATCAATGTAAACCGTAAACTGTAAAATGCTAGTTGGTAAGTTTTTGGTTTTGAGTGTCAGCTTGAGCAACAGCGTCTTTGACTACGTTCCAGACGCTGGGGTCGCCTTTTTTGACCTTCAGCCAATACCACCACTCAGCCCCCCAAAGGTCAATCGTCCGCATACCGGTGGCTTCGCCATAGGCGATGCGGTCTTTCATCCGTTTAGCGTTCATTGACTTGAACTGTTCGTTAAGCGATGTCTGAGTAATTTCCAGACCATTCGGTGTCCACGGTTCGGCTTGAAGCTCGTGGATAATCATATCTTTGCCGGTTATAATTTGGCCGCCGCCAGCTAGCCCGGCGTAAAACCAGGCTGGCAGTGGGTATTCAAAATATCGATGGGTAATACTCGCATCCCAGACTCTTTTGTAAACCGATATGCCAAATTGGTCTGGCGTCGGTTTGCCAACCGGTAAGCCAATCCAGTTGTTGCTGCGGGCAATTATTACTTTATGATTAGAATCATGCTGCTTCACCAGATTGAATTCATCTATCAACCGACTACGGTCAAAGTTCTTGCACTCTCCAAAAACGCTCATGAAGTACTCGTTCTCTAGTTGGTAACTATCCAGCGCGGGGTTGTTTTTGTAACGGTCTACGACGGCGCTTATAAATTTAAAAAGCTGTGGTTTCCACTGGTCTTCTGACGCGGAGATATCTATCCATTTTGGTTCATGGCACTCTGGCCAGCGAGGTTGGCGTAAGCCTATTGCCAGCGATACCTGGGCGTTGTATTGGCTAGCCAGGGCAAACTCGCTGTCTAGCTGTGAAAAGTCATACTTGCTAGGTGTAACCTCAATATTTTTCCAGTAGCTCACTAGCCGTATCTGCCGCATTCCCAAATCCTCAAACATGGCCCGCAAGACTTCGTTTGGGTCAAGGCCAAAGCTTTTGGCGTAGTCTGGTACAAATGTGGTGCCGAGCTTGAGAGGTTCGCTGCTATGTTTAGCGATATACCACTGGCCGATAGAATACATTCCAACAAAAAAAGCGAATATGACAGCTAAAGCGCAAAAAAGTACACGCCGAAAAAAAGAAACCCGCCAAACATACCGCCAAACAGCACTTGGCCATTTCTTGGGGGTTAAAACCTGCTTTGGTTTAGATGGTACAGGCATTAACTGTTATCCTAAGTAGGTATTTCTTTTCATGAATAATAAAACACTAACGCTTACCATAGTTATACCAGTTTACAACGAGCACGGCTACCTAAAAGCCTGCCTGGACTCGATTGCCAAACAATCGGTGATGCCTGATGAGGTGATTGTGGTGGACAATAATTCCACCGACAAATCCGTCCAAATCGCCAAGAGCTATCCATTCGTAAAGTTGATGGGTGAAACAAGGCAAGGAGTCGTCTTTGCCCGCAACAAAGGCTTCAACGCCGCCACAAGCGACATTATAGGGCGGATAGACGCCGATACGGTTTTGCCCGAGGATTGGGTCCAGCGAGTCGCTGCTGAGTTTGAAGACCCAAAAGTGGCTGCCGTTACCGGGCCGGTGTCTTATTACGACATGCCCCTGCCTCGCCTTAACTATCAAGTAAACCATCTGATGTGTAAGTTTACTCACCGTTGGTCAAGTGACGGGCCTTTTTTGTACGGTTCAAACATGGCTATCCGTCGCAGCGCCTGGGATAGCGTGAAGAAACAGGTCTGCCAAGACCAGGATATACACGAAGATATTGACCTGGCGATTCATCTACTCAAAGCCGATTATCCAATTAACTACACCAAAAAAATACTGGCTAAAGCTTCCGGCAGGCGTGCCAATGACAGCCTGGCCGGTTTTGTTGAGTACGTGGCCATGCACCGGCGAGCCTACACCCGGCATAATCTCCATAACTTCGCGATGTATTTCGCGATGTTTATGTGGATCCTTGGCTATTTTTTCATTCATCCCTGGCGGGACATCTGGTACTCCATTTATTCCCGCTCCAAGAAGCACTATCCGTTTAGCCGTAAAGTTCGTAAAAATCCAATGAGTTCTTAATGGCCTTAGATGCTATTGTGCGCTCCGCCGCCGGATAGTAGGCTAAAAGGTATGAAGGCAACCCATCCAACAGTATCAGTAGTAATTCCGGCATATAACGAAGCCACATACATAAATAGACTGCTGGAAGCTATAGCTAAGCAAAACTTTAAGAGCTTTGAGGTGATTGTTTCTGATGCTCAGTCCAAAGACGGCACGGCGGAAGTTGTGGCTGAGTTTAAGAAAGATCTGGATATTAAACTTGTTGAGGCCCCGCCCAAAGATCCAGCCTATGGCCGTAATATGGGGGCCAAGCACGCCAAAGGCGAATGGCTGCTGTTTTTAGACGCCGACGATGAAATAGACGACCCAAACTTTATCGAGATACTACTGGCAAAAACTCTCGAAAAAGAGTGGAATACTTCATCTGCCAAAATGAGCGTCAAGAAATCGGAGTCAATCAAAAACCGCCTGGGTTCAGGTGTATTTTATAGATACCAAAAACTTTTAGCTCACACTAAGCACCCAGTAGCCCAGGGCTACTGTATATTGACCAGGCGGTCGGTATTCGAAGAAAACAACGGTTTTAACGAAAAGATACGCCTGGGAGAAGACAATGACTATGTCTCCAGGGTTGGAAAATACGGCTTTGGTTTTGTGGATGAGACCTATTACTTCGTCGATCTCCGCCGAAATCACAGCGAGGGCCTAAAGTATGCTTATAAGGCTATGGCCAATGAGGTTTATCGCCATACTCACGGCTATAATCTCGAAAAAAACCGCTATGCTTACGACTTCGGTAAACACCCCAAGCGCAAAAAATCGAAATGAGCCGTCGTAAACTGATAATCCAGTTTTTGGAATACATGGTTGGTGGCGGTGTGTACTTTTGGAGCGGCTACGGAGTATTTGCTCTTTGTTACTCAGGGCTAGGTTGGGATTGGTTGTGGGCCAAAATGTTGGCTGATGTCATTGGCTGGACACTCAACTTTTTAATCCAACGCTACTGGGCTTTTAATAATCCCCGCTTAAAACACAAAACCATTAAAATATCAGGGCGCTACATTGCCCTGACACTCGCTAATTTAGTAATTGACTACAGTATCATCGCCAGCCTTAAAGCTGTGGGCGTAACACCGTACATCGGCTTTTTTGTATCGGCTGGTTTCTTTACTGTCTGGAACTACTTTTGGTACCGCTTCTGGGTCTTTAATCCTGTTAATAAGGCTTAGTAGGCGGGGTTGGTGTGGCGGGCGCCGTTGGTCTCGGTAATTATCTGGCACGCTGA
>PFEG01000015.1:1360-25730 GCA_002793885.1 Candidatus Saccharibacteria bacterium CG10_big_fil_rev_8_21_14_0_10_47_8 | reverse complement strand
CCTTTATTGGCAAGTTTTGCGCTGTTTTCATAGCCGGTAAATTCGTCGGCTTTCTGGAACGGAAAAGCGGTGTAGGCCAAGGCGTATCCCTCCGTCAATAACTTGGACTCCACCAGGGTATCATCTGGCAAATATATGTACCGTAGCAGCCGGCCGTAACGGTCGCGGTTGGTATCTAGCGGGTCGGCCTGTAAGCGCACCGATTTGCCCTGCAGCAGACTCTTGGTATAGTTCGACGCTTCTTGGCCATAACACTGGACCGCTTTACGCGGATCATGGGTTTCTGGCGTGTCCACGCCAATGAACCTGACTGTTTCTTTGGAACCGTTCATGTCTACGACGATGGTATCGCCGTCATCAACCTTAACCACACTATATAAGCCCGGCTGGTTTTGCTGCGCGGTTTTGGCAGTCTGCTTTAACCAATCGGTATGGGTGCTGATTAGCAGCAAAACCAAAGACAGAAGCAGGCTAAGTATAAGTTTCTGCGTTCTTCGCCTCCCAAGAAGTCTCATAAGTTATCAGTTTATAGTTTTTAGTCGACATTTTATAGTTCAGGTTTCAGATTAAAGAATGACCCTTGAGTTTCGGGCATGCACGGTGAACCCGAAGTAGATATAGTAAAACGGACTGGGCTTGGCTTCCGAGGTTCCAGGACCTGATCCTGGAACCTCTGGTCTGATTGGTCTATTTCGGGCATCTGCCGAGCCCTGATTAGATGTTGCTAAAACTAGGCGCCCTTGGGTGCTAAAGCATGTTTAACGCAGCAAAGACTGCCGGGGGCAGTCTTTCAAGGAGTTCTTTAGCAAGCCTGGTTTTAATCAACAGCTACTCACGGTGAGGCAGCAGCCCGAGAGCTTTTGCATACTTTTGGTGGTACAAAAGTATGGATATATTTGGTTCTTTGGAAAAGAACTTAAAAATCTATACCTTTATTAGCAAGGTACTTATCGTCAAAATGGTGCCGTATTTTGGTCATGTTGGTGGCGATATCGGCCAGCGGTAGCAAATCTTGCGGGAAGTCCCGGCCCGTCAGGCAGACACTGGTTTTTGGTAAGCGGGCTGTCATGAGTTTTTTAAGCTGGACCTTTGTTATTAATTTATTTTTTAGGGCGTTGTTTATCTCGTCACAGATTACCAGGTCGAACTTGCCGCTGGTGGCCGCCGTTAGCGCTTTAGCGTATGTATCTTGGGCGGCTTTTTTGTGCTGAGCGGGTGTAACATCTTTAGCACTCAGCTCGCCAGCATTATAAAAACCCTTACCACCCTTGTAAAACAGCAGTTTATCGCCAAACACCAACTGAATTTTATATATAAATTCGTGCTCACCGACCTCCCAGTGCTTGATGAACTGGATAAAAGCCACCCTCCAGCCGTTACCCAGCGCTCTGGCCATCAAGCCTACACTGGCGCTGGTTTTACCCTTGCCCTCGCCGGTATAGACCACTACGACTGACTGCTTGGTTTTATAGTCCTCAAATGCCATAAAATCTATTCTACACTTTCCGGTGCGTCCAACAGAGGTATTAGCGACCTACCATGAACCCAAATTGCAATAAAAGCCCGCAGGACCCTTTCGGCTGCCGCAATATCCTCTTTGGACAGGCGTTCATACTTTATATTGTCAGGCATCGCAGCTATCTTTTGCAGCGCGTAAAGGCAGGCTGTGTCTTTTGATGTAAAATCGGCAGTGTAGCCCACTGTCGTAGCTATCAGAGCTGAATCAGAACTAAGGGCAGAATATGTTTGCAGTAATTCATTATTTAAAGCGCTCGATAGCAAAAAATCTTCGATAATCTTTTGATCTTTTTCTGAGTGTTCCCCAGGCGGCGTGTTAATTCTACCTAGTTCTAGTGATGTATTTCCCAAAGGTCTAATTAATCCGTTTCCCAGATATAGGGCGTACTGAGCTAAATCAACAGCTCGCAAACCTGATGGGAGTTGGGCAATTTCAGATACTTCGCGCTGTAGCGGTTCTCTAGTCACGGCTGGAATATCAAGTGGATCCCAGGCTGATGATTTCAAAAAATCTAGATTGGTAAAACCATAAGTTTCGCTGGAATCTACGGGTATTATTTCTGATTCCGGTATTAAATTTTCACTCATTATATTTATCCATCACATCAATATTACACTATATACAGTGTAGGAAGCGATGCCCAAAAACGCTACAGCTAGAGCCTAGACTAGTTTGTTTTCGCGCAAGGCTAAATCGATTCGCGGGCGGTCAAACCCCAAAATGGTGTCATCGCCTATTTCTATAACCGGCACTCCAGCTTGGCCGGTTTTGGCTACGATGGCCCGGGCGGCATCCTGGTCTTGGTCCACGTCAATCTCTTTGAAGGGAACGTTTTTGCCTTTTAAGTACTCTTTGGCCATATGGCAGAAGGCACACCACGTAGCGCTATATATTGTAACTGTTGGCTTGTCACTCATCTGTTGCTATAAGTATAGCAAAAAGTACATCTAACTGTTTGCAGACAATTTTACATCGGGCTGTTAGTTTGTATTTTTGCAAAACCGTAATATAGTTAGCTTTAGGACTAATTAACAGGAGGATTAATAAAATAATGTTTAGTAAGCAACGAGTTGCTCCGGTGGCTGCCGAATTCTTTGGCACGGCGTTGCTGGTGATGATCGCTTTGGTGATGACCGAGACCACAGCGGTATCTTATTTTGTGGCTACCAGCTTAGCGATTACCATAAGCGTAATCGTGATGTTCTTCGGCTCGGTATCGGGCGCGCACATTAATCCGGCCATAACTTTTGGGATGTGGACGGCTCGCAAGATTGGCACATTACGGGCTGCCAGTTATGTTGTCGCCCAGCTCTTGGGAGGCTTAGCTACTTGGCAGCTTTTTCAGTACTTAACTGATAAATCCTTACCGGCTAAGGCTGCTACCTATAGCACTCCAATGTTAGTAGCAGAGCTGGTAGGTACGGCTATTTTAGCAATGGGATATACCGCTGCATTAGTACGTGGGCTGGATGCACTGCAATCAGCACTTACGGTTGCGGCAGCTATCTTCTCGGGTATTTTAGTGGCTTCTATCGCGACAGCCGGCTACATAAACCCAGCTGTTGCCTTGGGTGTCCGTAGTTGGAGCTCGGTATACGTGCTTGGACCACTGTTAGGCGGTCTGATCGGCGTCAATTTGTACATGATGCTGTTTGCGCCATCTAAAGCCAGAGTTAGAGCCGCAGTTAAAAGCTCAAAGAAAAAATAACATTTAAAAAGTTTAAAAAAGAAGGAACGCGGGGTTTACCCGTGTTCCTTTATTAGGTCGTCCTCAAAAGCTAAAGTGCCAGCCAGTGTTGATGGGTATTTACTAGTATCTGGCAGGCTTAAGTCTTGGATGTGGCGCCAGACAGAGCTTACCAGTTCGCTAAAACGTTGCAGCTCATCAGACTGATATGTCAGGTTTAGGTCTCTTATTTGCGCGTTGCTGCCACTTTCGACGAATTGTAAACGGGCTGAGTCGACCGACCAGCCTTTCTTGCCCCACTCATTGGAACCGTCTATGAGTAGTTTATAAAACAGTAGCTGCTGGCGGTAACGGTGCAGTTTTATCCGTTCGTGCTCATCGGCGCTTGGCGGCAGATTCCAGGTGCTATAGCTGCGTCCGGTTTTATAGTCGGTTATAAGTATCCTATGGCGTTGCTTGTCAAAATCCATCAGGTCAATAAAGCCCTTGAGTCTAGCCGCACCCAAAGTTACGCCTTGGTTTTTAAAATCAAATTCAACTTTTTGATCTGGTTTAAACTCAGCTGCTTTAACTTTTAAATAAGCGTGCAGAGCCAGCTGGCCCTTTTTTGCAAAGTAGGCCTTATCGGTGTCGCTCAAGGGCTGTTTGGCCAAGTCGGTAAGGAAGTCGGTGATTATTTTATCTACGTCCGGTTTACTACCTCCGATTACCATTTCGTGAGCCTGTTTAAGCGCGGAATGCACAGCATTGCCGTAAACCCCATAGGCGCCGATACTGCTTGGAAAATTTAGAAGATTTTGGGTTAGAAACGCCAACGGACCGCCGATACTCACATCTGTAAAATTATTAAGGTGGGTAGCGCTTAGCTGGTAAGCGTTAAGCTCCTCGCCTAGCATTGTGCGCATACTGGCTTTATCGACGCTGCCGTGTACCTTCAGCCAACGCTGCTCATACTGTCCCACTAGAGCCAGCGGTGAGCTCTTTACCTTCGGTGACTCGGCCTCCATATCCAGTGCTAAAAGCGGCGAATATATTTCGTTTTGTTTACCATCTTCGCCGGCTAAGAAGTATGTAAGATAAAGTGATTGGCGCGCCCTGGTCATGGCAACAAACAGTAATCTCAGACCGTCATCATCTTGATTATCGCTGGGTTTGATTATCTCCAGATTGACTGGATAGCTAAAACGGTCCGGCCCGCCGGATTTAGTCCAGACTCGGTGGTTAAGCCCAATCACAAAAACGTTATCAAACTCCAGACCCTTGGCTTTATGAACTGTCATCAACTGCACGGCCCATTCATCTTCACGGTGCGGCGCGTTGTCTAGCATCACCAAGCCTGACCGTGTATAGGCATCAATAAACTCAATCAAGTCGCTTATGCCTAGAGTTCGGGCCTGAGTCTGCTGGTAGCTGCGTAATTGATGGCGCAAAGTACTCAGGTGTGACAGCAGCGTAAGATATTCAACCGGACGGCCATTCATTATCTCGTCGCTAAAAAAGTGGTTTTTAAATGGCGATGCGAACTTGTCTTTGGTTGAACTGCTGCGCAGCAATTCAGAACCGTCATCTTTTTCGTCACCGGTACTGCCCGGCTCAACTCCGATCAATTCATCAAGTACTTGTTCCAGCGGTAATTTGGCGCTACGTAGCCCGAGTTTAGTTAAGCCGCTGACTATTTCACAGAGGCGGCCATTTTTTTGGGCGAATATAACGTCAAACCACAGCTTATGCTCTTTATGCGCCGCGCGGGCTACCTGCCAAAGGTCGGTAACATTTAAATCCCACATTGGTTCGCTGAGGATTTGCGGTAGAAGTTCGTTGGCAGCTTCTAGCTGCTGCTTGGCTAAGAGGTTTACCAATCGGGCTATGCTGATAAGGGTTACAATGTGCGGTTGGTCTAAAACATTTTCGCGGCGTTCATAATTTATGGGTATGCCGTGGAGCCGCAGATATGGTAGCAAAGCGTCCAGTTGGGCCCGCTCGCGCGCCAGTACGGCAATCTCGCTGCCAGCCGCTTTAGCGTCCAAGAGTTTTTTTATTTCGCTGGCAATCCAGCTGTAGTGCTGGCTTTCGTGGGCAAATTCATAAAGTTTGGCGCCCTGCCCGCTTTGCGTAACATCGGTTCGCAGTGGTTTTTGTAGATTACGGCTGGTTGCCAGCGAAACCTCTATTTGCCCGCTGATTTTCTTGGCCATGGTAACGATGTTGGCGTTGCTACGATAGTTTTGGCTCAACACGACCGGTTTGGTTGAGGGGTGATTGGTCGTAAAACCTTCTATCTGGGCGATGTCGGCGCCCTGGAAACGGAAGATAGCCTGGTCGTCGTCGCAGACGGCCATCAGGTTAGGCTGGCTTTGGTCTTCGGTTATACATTCGGCCATTAGCAGCTGAGCCCGGTTAGTGTCCTGAAACTCGTCAACCATCACGTATTGGTAGCGCTCCTGCAAGTTTAGGCGTAAATCCTTATGTTGCTTAAGAGCCGCTAAGGTCCAGTTGATCTGGTCGCTAAAGTCGGCCAGGCCGCGGTTTTCAAGCAGTCCCTGGTACTGTTCGTAAATGTCTATAGCGGCCAGAATTTTTTGTTCATGAGCCTGAGCTTTAAAGACCCATTGCCCCTGATCGTCTTTTGCCAGCCACTTTTCTTTCCAGGCGGTGAACGGTTTAGTTTGGGCCCGCCCCTCAAGTTGCAGCGACTGCTGGGCGGCCAACGCCATAGATTCGATTATCAATTTTTGCATCGGCGCAACACCACCGATTACCGATCCGGCAGCTTTTACAGAGGCGAAGGCCTCAACTATCTCAGCAAGCCCATCGATGGCGCCACTTTTGGCGATTGAAACCGGCCAGCTCCCGCGGATTATTTTTATAAGCTCATCATAAGCTTGCTGGTTGGTGATCATAATTTTTCGTAAATCGCCGGCCGACAAGTTGGAGCCCTTGGCATCGTTTATGAAGTTTTTAATCTGACGAATGGCATAAAACGAGCCGTCAATGCCCCTGCCCGCCAGGTCGTGGTCACCGGGCAAACCGCCTAAAATTTCCTCGAGCATTCGGTGGGTTGTCAGCGAATCAGCCGTGTTTACCTCCCGCCACTTAAAAAAGTATTCCGGATACAGGCTCATTATCTGCGCGCCAAAGGAGTGGAAAGTACAGACGCCGACTCTATAGGCGTCCTGTCCCATATACTGGATTAACCGGCGGCGCATATTTTCGGCGGCGGCATCAGTAAAAGTCAAACATAAGATATTGCCGGCTAAGATGGTGGGATTTTTATTCAGAATATTAGCAGTTCGCAGAGCCAGTAGCTGGGTTTTGCCGGTACCTGGGCCGGCAATAACTAAAAGAGGACCGTCAATTTTATTAACGGCTTGGCGCTGGCCATCATTGAGCTGTTTGTAAGCCTCATCAAACTTCGTTGCCATCTAATAATTATGGCATAAGTTAATGATGATGGTGGTTTATCTGATGTGGTGAAAAACGTTAACCAACTGAGTGTAGTGCGATGAGCAGTACCAGAGGTCAACTGCTAAAAGCCCAACGAATATGCTTTTTTCTACCCATTTACCAGTGGTGACCCGCAAGGATTTTATGGGCGGTAATCCGAATTTAAATGGAATGGGCAGCAGCCACGGCACACCTTCTTTGGTGAAGGTATCCATAATCAGATGTGAAATCATACCGATAATAAACGCCCACCAGACAATATGAATATCAACGGCCGGCATAATTGGATGGAATAAATTCAAGAGCGCCATAAAACCGAGCCCAAAAATCGCCAAACCAATAAGCGAATGCGTAATGAAACGGTGGCCACCCAGCATTTTGTCTATCAGTTTGCCTAAGTACCCGCCGACTGGTAAGTTCCGCCAAAAAGGAGCGGTTGGTTGGTCTATGTCTGGCGCGATGCCGCCTATTTGGTTGGCTACTACGGCTATCAGCGCGGTAGTAACGGTTACCATTCTAACCGGTTGAGTTAGCACCACGTACCCATACGCTGTAATTGCCGCCAAATCATGAGTCCGAGCCATCATAATAAGCAGTTTAGCAGAGTGGGCTTATGGCTTTTTGGTTCGTTCGGGCATCATTACCAAAAACAGAGTCCAGGCCATAACCGCTAACCAAGTTGCTATGGCTAGTTTACTGTAAGTGGCAATCCGATTTTCGGCCTGCTTTAAGGATTGGCCGGTAACTACAAAGCCGCTGCTGGCACTGTTTTTATAGGTAACAATGCGTGTAGCCAGCCGGACTCCGTCAGCCGGTTGCCAGGTGAAGCGGTCGGTGCCGTGATCTTTGGTAAAAGCGAACGTACCGGTTGGTGGTAACGGCGTTTTTCCGTCTAAAGTCGCCGAACTGGCTAGCACATGCTGGGAGTCGTCGGTGATTATCACGAATGGAAGCGAGTCGTTACGTAAGTCGGATTTTAGAGCTGGCACGACATCGGTTGGCTGAGCATCTGTTGCTAGCTTGTTAACAGTAGTTTGGGCGGTCGACAACGGTAAATCGTCTGCTGATAATCGTGTGGACTGTTGAACCATGGTGTAAGTTCCAGCCAGCACCAACGTCGCCGACCCAACAATCGCCAACCACACCCTCAGGCTGGACTTAGCTAGCAGCTGTTTCATTGGCTTAATTATAACAAAAGCGCGTAGTTGGCTCTAGCTGGCGCGTCGCTCAAGCACGGTGAAATCATAGTCGTATTCATTTTTTTCGTCAGCTTTGTGGGGTTCTTTTGATACTTCTAACCAATCACTCTCGTTATATTTAAAAAACCTATCGCCTTCGGGGTTGGCGTGGACTTTTGTAAGATAAAGCCTATCGGTTATTGGCAAGGCTTGCTCATAGATCGATGCTCCGCCGATTATGAAAATTTCTTCATCTTCACCAGCAGCTTTTATAGCTTCGGGCAAGGAGTTTACTACGGTACAACCCTCGGCCTTATAGCCTTCGGTGTTGCTAACCACGATATTTTTGCGGCCTGGCAAGGGTTTGCCAATTCCCTCGTAAGTCGCTTTGCCCATGATGATTGGATGGCCAATAGTTGTGTTTTTAAAATAAGCCCAGTCCGCCGGAATCTTCCAGGGTATTTTGCCAGCTTTTCCTATCATGCCGTTTTCAGCCACAGCTACTATTGCTGATATCATAATCTCTATCTCTAAACCGCGATAGGCGCGTAAATTGCTGGATCTGGATCATAGTTTTGCAACTCAAAGTCATCTATCTTAAAGTCAAAGATAGATTTAACTCTAGGGTTAAGTTTCATGGTCGGTAGTTTTTTAAGTTTGCGCGAGAGCTGTAAGTCTACCTGTTCCAGGTGATTGAGATAAATATGAACGTCACCAAAAGTATGTATAAATTCGCCCGGCTGCAAACCTGCCACCTGGGCAATCATAAGTGTTAGGAGCGCGTACGACGCTATATTAAAAGGCACTCCCAGGAAGGTATCGGCGCTACGCTGGTACATCTGGCAACTGAGTTTGCCATCGGCTACGTAAAACTGAAATAGTAGGTGGCAAGGTGGCAAACCGGCTCTGGCCATTTCATCAATGTCAGCAACGTTCCAAGCCGACACGATAATTCGCCGTGAATTAGGATTGGTTTTAAGTGTCTCTATGATTTTAGATATTTGGTCAATGTGTTGACCGTTTGGGGTTGGCCAATTACGCCACTGGTAGCCGTAAACCGGGCCAAGTTCACCGTGCTTTTTAGCAAAACTAGAGTCATTTTTGATGGCTTGGGTAAATTCTTTTATACCTTCACTCCATGCGTCACTGCTCGGTTCTGGTACCGGCTTGCCCTGACCCATTAAGTAGGCTTTGTATGGCCACTCATCCCAAATATGTACGTCGTTATCCACCAGGTACTTAATGTTGGTACTACCCTGCAAAAACCAGATTAGTTCGTGAATTATGCCACGCATAAACAGCTTTTTAGTGGTTACAGCCGGAAAGCCTTGGCTCAAATCGAAACGCAGCTGGCGGCCAAAAACGCTGAGCGTACCCACGCCGGTACGGTCTTGTTTTTTATGACCGTTTTTCTCAATATCCCCCAATAGTTCCAAATATTGCTTCACAACTTTATATTATCATGTTGCACCTCGGGGATTCTTAGACTATGCTGAAAGCATTAATCTAGGAGGGGCGAGATGGGTATGCTAAACGATCTGGAAAACGGGCTAGCGGGAGTTTATAAGGGTACGCCAAAGCTGGGTAACGATGCTAAAAAGTCACTTGTTAAGGTATGGCCATGGCTGGCGCTAATTTTTGGCATCCTGCAGGTATGGGCGGCCTGGGGGCTCTGGCACTGGGGACACACTGTTAACCAATTCGTGGATTATGCTAACTCGCTATCGCAGGCGTTTGGCGGCGATGCGGTTGGCAAAGTAGCCCATCTAAACGTGTTTTACTGGGTTAGCTTCGTCATTTTGCTGCT
Organism: Candidatus Saccharibacteria bacterium CG10_big_fil_rev_8_21_14_0_10_47_8; assembly: GCA_002793885.1. Classification (GTDB taxonomy): domain Bacteria; phylum Patescibacteriota; class Saccharimonadia; order Saccharimonadales; family UBA10212; genus 21-14-0-10-47-8-A. Next base: position 16,095 of record PFEG01000015.1, on the reverse strand, counting down.
AGACGCAGTGATTTTACTAATGGCTTTCTCTGGTCTGAAGAACCGGGCTAAGCGCGGCTGGAATCTATTGTTTTATAGCGCCCTGCTAAATGGTGTTTACGGTGTAGTGTCGGCCTTCAATGATTATGGTGGTGTTGGCTCGCTGGTCATGCAACTGGTGGTCAGCGCCGTAGTGCTTTACTTCTTGTTCCAAACTCGGGATCAATACACCGGGCACAAATCAGCTACTCCTCAGCCAACCGATACTTCCGCTTAGTTTTTTGATGCGATCAGGGTTACTCCGGCTTGCGTGTTAGAGCCTGGCTACAGTAAGCTAAAAGGTAATGGAACAGTTCATAGGCAGCCTAGCTCAGGCGGGCTTTGAGGGCGAAGTTGATAGCAGCGACGCGACGCTTGATGCTTACAGCCATGATGCTTCATTGTTCGAGCTTAAGCCCCAGGTGGTTGTTTATCCCAAGGATGAAGATGATTTACAGTGGCTGGTGGCGACAGTTAACCAGTGCCGCAAGTATATGCCGTCATTGAATCTGACAGCGCGAAGCGCTGGTACCTGTATGTCCGGCGGTGCCATCGGCGACTCCGTAGTGGTTGATTTTAATCGCCATTTTACTGGATTGGGAGAGGTTAAAAATCTTAAAATCCAAACTCAGCCAGGGGTATTTTACCGAGACTTTGAGAAAGTTACCCTAAAACACAAGGCTTTGCTGCCCAGCTTTCCGGCCTCCAGAGAGCTGGCTACGCTGGGCGGCATGGTAGCCAATAACGCTGGCGGCGAAAAATCACTGGAATTTGGCAAAACCGAAAATTTTGTGAGACAACTAAACGTTGTTTTAAGTGATGGTAACCCGTATGTCTTAAAACCCTTAGACAAAAAAGAGCTGGCGCGCAAAAAGGCTCTTAAGGGTTTTGAGGGTGAAATTTACCGCCAAATATTCGAGCTTCTAGACAGTAACTACGACAAAATCAAAGCCGCCAAACCGCATGTAAGTAAAAACTCAACCGGCTACAATCTTTGGGACGTTTGGGACCGCGAGGCAGGAGTTTTTGACCTGACGAAACTGTTTACCGGCTCACAGGGCACACTAGGGCTTATTTCTGATATCCAGTTCAGCCTGGTCCCCAATAAACCACACTCCGGCGTGTTGGTAGCATTTATGAAAAACATCGATAATCTGGGTGAAATCGTCAATGTAGTACTGACCCAAAAGCCCGCTAGTTTTGAGTCATTTGATAATTACACGCTGAAGTTGTCCATAAAATTCTTCCCGTATTTTCGTAAGACTATTGGCTGGAAAGGCCTTATTAAGTTGGGCTGGCAACTGCTACCCGATGCCCTGTTGCTATTTAGGGGTATCCCCAAAATGGTGCTACTGATTGAGTTTACCGGTCAGACCCCCGAAGAAGTAAGTGCTAAAGTACATAATATGCGCCAAATCTTACAGTCCTATAAACTGGAGGCCATGGAAGAAGATGCTACCGAAGCCAAAGCCTGGAAATTCCGGATTATGCGCCGCGAAAGTTTTAACCTGCTACGTAAAAAAGTTAAAGATAAGCACACCGCCCCATTTATAGACGATTTGGTTGTACCCCCGCCGCACTTGGTAGAATTCTTGCCTCGTCTGCAGGCGATTATTAAAAAGTATAAGTTGATGGCCACCGTTGCTGGGCACATGGGCGACGGTAATTTTCACGTTATTCCGCTTATGAAAATTGAGGATCCTAAAGAACGAGCTAAACTTGCGCCAGCCATGAAAGAAGTTAACGAACTGGTGCTAAGCTACGGCGGCAGTTTAAGCGGCGAGCATAACGACGGAATGATCCGCGGGCCGTGGTTGCAGCAGATGTACGGCAAGGAAATTACCGACTTGTTCCGTAAAACCAAACACATCTTTGACCCGAGCAATATTTTTAACCCGCATAAAAAGACCGACGCCGATTGGGAGTTTTCGATGTCCCATGTTCGCCAACGCTTTTAGCAGCGAAAATTTGGGATATACTTAAGCTTAGGTATGGATGTTGTAGTTGCTGCCCGGAGCTTAATAGCCGACACGCTGGCCTTTCACCTTTTATTTATAACGTTTGGGGTAGCTCTGCCGCTCATAATTTCGGCTACTGAGCTTTACGGTTTAGTTAAAAAACGTCCCAGAGCCATCAAGCTGGCCCATACCTGGAGCAAGGCGCTAGTAATTCTTTTTATAGCCGGTGCGGTATCGGGTACTATTGTAGGCCTACAGTTTAGCCTGCTTTGGCCGACCTTTATGGCGCTAGCCGGTCAAGTGGTGGGTGTGGCCTTTGCGTTGGAAGGTTTTGCATTTTTGATTGAAGCGCTTTTTCTGAGCGTTTATATGTTGAGCTGGAATCGCTTTAAACCATGGCAACACTGGCTATGCAGCCTACCAATTGTACTAGGTTCTTTAACTTCGGCTTATTTTATAACTACGGTTAACGCCTGGATGAATACACCTCAGGGCTTTAATCTCAATGCCCAAGGCGAACCAATAAATATTAATACCCACCAAGCTATTTTTAATCCGGCGGTCGGTACCGAAACTAGCCACTCCATCCTAGCCTATATGCTAGCTGCTTCTTTAGTTTTAGCGGCGGTTTATGCTTGGATAGTGCTGCGTCACAAGCTCGAGCCCAAACTAAAAGCCCGAGTGCTTAAGCTGGTGGCCAGTCTGGCGGCCGTTGCTTTGGTGTTTGCCCTTTTGGTTGGCTTCACGGGGGACCGTTCAGGCAAGTTTTTGGCAAAAAATGAACCACTAAAATTAGCAGCTGCCGAAGGCCTGCAGACAACCAGCAATAGTGTACCTTTACTAGTTGGCGGTGTGGTTGATGGTGATCATATAAAATACGCCATAACTGTACCTAACTTGCTGAGTTGGTTGGCAACCGGCGATATTCACGGCCAAGTCAAGGGCTTAGATAGCGCCCCGTCTAAAGATCGCCCGCCGCTGGTTGTCCATTACTTTTTTGATGGTATGGTGGCGATTGGTAGCCTGGCTATTGTGGTGACGCTGGCCTATGTCGCCGCTAACAAGTGGAGGCCGTCTTGGGCTGCTTCAAAGCCGCTGCTTATAGCTATAATTGCCTGCGGCGTTTTAGGACTTGTCGCCGTGGAGCTAGGCTGGATGCTTACCGAATTTGGTCGCCAGCCGTACGTCATTAAAGGTATTATGCGGACCACCGAGGCTGCTACTAGCTCAAAAGTAGCCATCCATTTTGCTTACGTCTTCCCGCTGTTTTACCTTGTGCTCTTTGTCCTGACGATTGTTGGTCTTAAAAAAACAGTTAAGCCTACGGAGGCCCTTAAATAATGAATTTTGCTGACGCTTCTTTGGTCATAGTGTCCGTTTTATTTGGAGTTTACGGAGTATTTTGCGCCGTGGAAAGTGGCATTGCTTTGACTATGCTCTGGCCAAAGCTTGGTGGGCCTCCTAAAAATCGCAAAAAACTGGCGTTTACTCCGTTGTGGGAAGTAACCAACGTCTTTTTAGTATTTGGCTTTATTGGTTTCGCGGTGTTATTTAGCAACGGTCTAAAAGAGGTTAGCAGCGCCGTTTTGTCCACCTTGTCGGTGGGGTTCATTGCTTTACTAACCAGAGCCTGCCTGGCGCTTTATATTTTTTATCAATCAAAAAGCCAAGTTAGTAATTCGGTTAAGGCGCTTTTTTTGCTGAGTAATCTTGCCATACCACTTAGCTTTACTGGCGCCGGGGCATATCTGTTAACCGGCCAGACTTTCTGGCAGTCGGCTACCGGATGGCTGCTAATGTTGGCGGGCTTTCTTGGCCTGCTTAGTATCGGCCTGGCGTTTAATAGCACCCGGCGTGGCTTAATTAGTAACTTATTTGCCGGGTGGTTGCTAGTTCTATGCTTCGCCGTGCCTCGACAACTGGCTAACGTTGGCGGCGACTTACGCGCCCCGTCTCCGTTGGCGGTATTCGTACTAGTTAGCGGTTTACTGCTGTTGGCAACAGCAATAAATGACGCGCGAAAAACTAGATCCTGGGTACGTTATTACGCCGTGGCTATTAGTTTTTTCGCGCCGCTTAGCCTGATCCTTTCCATCCACCCGTACTTGGTTGCCGGAAAGCTAAGTCTAGACGATGCCTTTGGCGCCCAGGCTTACGCCCTTGTGGTACTAACTGGACTTGTTGCTGCACTTCCGCTAGTTGGTGTTGGTTTTTACGTTTTCGCCAAACTACTTAAAATGCCTGCTTTGGACAAGCGCCGCTAATAAAAGTACAGCATAGTTGTTAACGAGAAACAGGAATTGTGACCGTAAATACCGAGCCTTTGCCGACGGCACTTTTGACTTCTATTGTGCTATGGTGTAACTTGGCAATTTTTTTAGCTATAGCCAGTCCCAAACCATAGCCGTTGGCTTGCTCTTTATTGCGCGAAGCATCGGCTCTATAAAATCTGTCAAAAATGTGCGGTAGGTCGGAGGCCTTTATGCCCTGCCCCTGATCGGCAATACTAATGAGTACTTGCTTGTCTTTTTTGGCTGTTGTTATTTTGATCTCGCTGCCAGCGGGGCTATATTTGATGGCGTTATCCAATAGGATGCCAATAAGCTCAACCAGACTCTGCCTGTCGCCTTCGACACTCAGGTTTTTAAGACCTTGCTTGAGGGTTATTTTTCTTGCAGTTGCGGTTTTGCTGTACCGGGTTACGGCTTCGGCTACAATTTCATTGACGGCAATCGATTCACGAATCATGCCATCGCTATTTTCGGAAGCTAGTTTAAGCAACCCATCGGAAAGCGCCTTAAGTTTGGCCACCTCCTCAAGATTGCTAACCAGCAGTTTGATAGCTTGGTTTTTGGTTATAGCTCTGTCACGAAGAGCTACCTCAATCTCGGTCTGCATGGCTGTAAGAGGTGTCCGGAGCTCGTGCGAGGCATCAGCGGTAAAGCGGGTTTGGGCTTCTAGTGAATCTTCTATCGGCTTTAGAGTCCGGCGAGCCAGCACATAGCTGGCTGCCCCACCCCCGACTAGTACCAAAAAGTTGAATAAAATCAGATTGGCTCTTAGATGCCCCAGGTCTTCGTCTAATTGGGTCTTTCTCAAATGGTTATAATCGTTAAAATCTGTCGGGCCTAAAAAACCATTAAAAAACGTGGCTTGGCGGCGATTATTGCGAGCTAGATCATTCCTGGACACATGATAAAGAGCTACGCTGCAGCCGATACTTAAGGCCATGATAATGGCCAGATACCAAAGCGTTAATTTTAGTGCGACACCGCGAAACATATTCCTAAATTAGTTTCCCATCCGGTATCCGAAACCGCGTAAAGTACGGATTAAATCCGGCCCCCTAAAGGGCTTGTCTATCTTGTTTCTCAGATAACCCACATATACTTCAACGGTGTTGGGCAAGATATCGGCGTCAAAATCCCAGACATGGGAAATTATATTTTCCTTGCTAAGCACCCGGCCGGAATTACGCATCATGTACTCTAAAAGCGCGAACTCTTTGGCGGATACCTTTATCGGCCGTTGTCCCCGCCGGACGTTATAATTGAGTGTATCAAGTGTCAAGTCAGCTACTTTTAAGGTGTTACCTTGAGTGTCTTGGGGTCGGCGCAACAAAGCTCTAATACGGGCCAGCAGTTCCTCGAAAGAGAATGGTTTAATAAGATAATCGTCGGCGCCGGCGTTTAAGCCATTAACTCGGTCGCGGGTTTGGTCTTTAGCGCTCAGTATGATGATAGGTGTATGGATGCCCGCTTTGCGGACTTCTCTGCAGATATCTAGTCCCTCCATAGAACCCGGCAGCATGCGGTCGATTATAACAACGTCATAACCTTCATTTAGAGCGGCGCCCAGCCCACTATCAGCGTCATATTCTACATCAACAGCATACTTTTCCTGAGTTAAGCCCTGTCTGATGGCAGCTGCGATTTTGTGCTCATCCTCAATCACTAGAATCCTCATACGTTCATTTTACGCTTTTAGCTGAGAAATGGCTTAATGGCCGCACGCATATCGCGAAACTATAATGAGTTACAATTATTGCCAGTGATAAAAATTAAACCGCACGGTCTGCAGATTGTCGGAGCTATCGGTACCTTGGCGTGTATCGTTGCATTTGTATTAACGCCTAGTTTCCCGACGCCCGATAAGTTGATAATCTTTCTGACCTTTGTTTTTATGATGTTTTCTGATGCTCTGCAGATGCTTAAGCGGCTACTGCCTTTTGTTGTCATATTGCTTACCTACGAATCTTTTAGGAGCGTTGCGGATCACCTTAATGGCCATGTTGATTATAGCTTTGCGCCTCATATGGACCGAATTCTGTTTAGTGGCTTGCCTACCGTTTATTTGCAGGACCTACTGTGGCATAGCCAAGTCAGCTGGTACGACTTTATTTTTTATCTGGCCTATATGCTGCACTTTATCATCCCGATAGCCCTTGCAGTACTGGTTTGGAAGACTCGCGAAAAACACTATTGGCGGTTCGTCAGCACTTACGTAGTGACAGCTTTTGCGGCATTTTTAACTTACTTGGCGTTTCCGGCTGCCCCACCGTGGCTAGCATCTCAAAACCACTACATAGAGCCGATTACCCGGGTTTCGAGTCATGTGTGGGCTGCGCTAGGTCTACAAGATTTCCCCTCTTTTTATAATAATATATCGCCAAACCCGGTGGCAGCGGTGCCTTCTCTACACGCTGCCTGGGCGACACTCCTAGTGGTTTTTGTTTATAAACTTTATGGAAGGCGTTGGGCCGCAGCAGCGGCGATTTACCCATTACTGATTTATGTTGGCACGGTTTACCAGGCGGAGCACTATGGCTTTGACATTATCCTGGGCATTGTTTATGCTCTGGCCGCTTATAAAACGACTCCATATATAATGTCAGCCTCCAAAAACTGATTAAAAGGATCTTTAAAACAAGGTACTCCAGTAGTACCAAAAACGCTTAATTATCAAGCCGATAATTATTAAAAACCAAAGCAGTAGGATATCGCCGTGGTGATGAGTGGCAAATGCCACAATGTTTTTTAGCCGAACGGGAGTTTTGATATGCCCTTCGTGCAGCACATGAAGTGTCGTGTACCAAAATATCGGAATTGTCATAGCCCAGACAACCATACAGAAAATACACAACGCCCCAATCCTGTAAAAAGACTCAAATTGCAGCCAAACGACAAAGCTGATACCGAATAATAAGCCACCTTCTAGAGCTATCCAGAACCAGCGTTTAAATTTAGCGCCGGCTAAAAGCGCTAAACCGATTGTAGCCAGCGATGCAAAGCCGGCTATCCCTATGTAATAATTAGGAAAACCGAAAATCTCGGACTGGATGCTGTCGGCGACGCTAGTGCAACTGAGGACCGGGTTTAAGTTACAAATGGGAACGTAGCTTGGATTTTTCAGCCTATTGAACACCTCAATACTTAAACCCAAAGAGGCCGCCATGGCGATAATTCCACCGATAAGTAGTAACCAAGGCAAAACCCTAGACAGTGTCCGGCCCGGCTTATCATCGGTGGTGATGGTTTTGTTTTTGGGCATCAATTTAATTCTAGCAGTTTATGTGGCCGAGGCCACGGCAAGCTTATTCTCAGCTTAGTTTAGTTAGTTTAAGACGCCTAGCGCCACAGCCACGTATTTGAGCGGCCGATGACGCCTAGTGTATACTAGTTTATAAAGTCTTAGAGCTAAACTTTAGCTTAAGCCATAAATTTCAGGAGGATTTTTTGAGTTTACTTTTCAGTTATCTGGATGCCGGCACAGGCAGCATAGTGATTCAGTCGTTAATCGGAATCGTAGCCGGTATAGGTGTTTTTGGCAGAAAATTTTTAGCTAGCTTTGGCCACAGAATACGAGGCATGTTCTCAAGAGCAGATTCGGGCAACCATTCAGATAAGCCGTGAAAAGGCGAGTCTCACAGCCTGATCATGATGGTGGGTCTTTCCGCGATCCGGCGGGTTTTATCTTTATGCACCGTGGCGCAGTCTACCGCCAAATCAATCGTTCCGGCCAAGCCGACTACGATTTTTTTATAAAATCGGGGCTCTACGGCAAATTGGCTGGCGAGGGCCTCTTGGTAGCTCATGAAGATATAAAGAGCTTAAACGATATACCGTCTGATGAGCAACGTTACAAACTGATCCGGCCGGCACCGATCCCATTCATTTCGTATCCCTACGAGTGGACGTTTTCGCAACTAAAAGACGCCGCGCTATTGACGCTCCAGATCCAAAGAACCGCTTTAAGTTTTGGCATGATCTTAAAAGATGCCAGTGCCTATAATGTCCAGTTCATTGGCCGCCGGCCGGTATTTATAGACAGCCTATCCTTTAGGATTTATAAGGCTGGCGCGCCATGGGACGGCTATAAACAATTTTGCGAACATTTTGTAGCCCCGCTGGCTTTGGCCGTTTACTCCTCGCCCGACATCTTAAAGACCCTGCGCGCCTACATTGATGGCATGCCCCTGCTGGCGGTTAGGGATTTATTGCCAACCCGCGCCAAGTTGCATAAGGGCTTGCTGGCGCACATTTACTTGCATGCCGCCTCTCAAAAACGCTACGACCGGGTAGAGCCGGGCGCTGCTGCAAAACAGCCAAAAATCAGCAGACTAGCCCTGGAGGGCCTTATAAGCAGCCTGACAAAAACCGTTAACCGCCTTGATTTACCCAAGCAAAAAACCGAATGGGGTGATTATTATAATGACACCAATTATTCACAATCGGCCCTTACCGCCAAGAAAAAGATTGTAAAAAAATACCTCGAAAAAATTTCACCAAAGCCAAAGATAGTTTGGGACTTAGGTGCTAATGACGGGACCTTTAGCGAAATAGCCGCTGGGCTTGGCTCCTATGTGGTAGCCTCCGACGTAGATTCTCTGGCAGTGGAACTAAACTATACCAAAAACCGCTCACTGGTTTTACGGGATATGATTTTGCCCATAATCCAGGATTTGGCTAACCCCAGTCCGGCGCTCGGTTGGGCTCATGCTGAGCGCCGATCATTTGAACAGCGCGGGCCCGCCGACGCTGTAATGGCTTTAGCTTTGATTCATCATCTGGCGATTAGCAATACCCTGCCGTTTAATAAAATTGCTGAGTATTTTGCCCAGCTGGGCAAATACTTGATAATTGAATTTATCCCCAAAAGCGATTCTAAGATTCAAATACTTCTACATCGCCGGGTCAACATGTTTGAAGACTATACCCAAGAAAATTTTGAAGCTGCTTTTGGTATTTACTTTACAACCGTGGCTCGCGAGCCTGTTCGCGGCAGCAAGCGTGTTATATACTTGTTTAAAGTAAAACCAACAAAAATAGCACATGACAAATAAAAACCGTTCGAGCTCAAAGAACAAACCGCAGCCTAAATCTAAGTGGCGTGGCTCTGGCGCAAGGCTGATTAGGTACATTGCCGATTCGCCCCTACCCGAGGTTGCCTTCATTAGTTCATTTATCCTGTCGCGTTGGTGGCAAAACTCCGACTTTAGCTACCTTTCCGAGGTTTGGGTGCCGCTGGCTCTATTTGCGGCGCTTACCAGTATCGTTTTTTACATATATAGATTGATATTGGGCAAAGGTTTGGCCGCCCATCTGGCGGCTCTTTTTGTAAGCTATTGCCTTTATGCCTATGGGTTTGTTAAAGATTCCGGCTTGGGCAAGGTTGTGCTGAAACTGTTGCCCGATAAGTGGCAAAGCGAGTTTAGCGTCAGCCTTTTTTTGGTTTTAGTTCTTTGCGTAGCTGCCGGTTTGGCCGGCTGGCTGATAAAAAAGTATGTCCTGGACTTGAAACAAGTGTGCAATCTGCAGCCCTACAAGATAATATTATTCGCTATTGTTTTTATCTTTGTTGTCCAGCTGGTTAGGATGACTCAACGTTCGTTGGCCATACACAAGGTTAACGTATATCACTACACGGGGGCTTCTATTGCCCGACCAACTAGGCAGCCCGAACAAAAACCCGATATTTATTACCTGATATTCGATCGCTACGGCAACCAGAAAGCTTTAAAAAACAACTATAACTTCGATAATTCTGATTTATATTCTTTTTTAAGCGGCCAGGGCTTTGTTAACCGCCCGGATGCTTATGCCAACTATCCTTTCACGATGTCCTCGGTCTCCTCGACTATGTCTATGTCGTATTTCCCCCAGTTCCAGGAGATGTTTGGCAATGACGGCAATTGGCAAAACGCAGCAGCCTACAGAAGCATCTTAAATGACCCGCCGATTGCCCAAATCCTGAAAAAACACGGCTATCAGTACAATCAGTTTAGCTCCTGGTGGGATTTCACCCGCGTTGGTATAAATGCGGATTCGAATCCAACCATATCGTTTCGACTCAACACCCTGGGCTATCATACCTACTTGACTGATTTACAGCGCGATATCATCGATAAAAGTGTGTTTTCGCCATGGCTTAAAAAAGGCGTGAACGTAGGCGGGAAGAAGCTACTCAAGTATGATCTAACGCGCAACCCGCAGCAAAATTTTGAGGCTCAGATGAACGCCGTAAAAAACCTGGCTTCAAGGCCGGATAAATCAACTCCGCAGTTTAGTTTCGCCCATGTGCTGGTGCCCCACGACCCCTATGTCTTTGACGATAAGGGCAATACTCCGACTTATGACAGCGCCCGTACGGATAACGGCGCGGACGAAACAGTAAAATACGTTAATGCCGTGACCTATCTCAACACACGCATCAAAGACATGGTCGGCTATATCAAATCTCAATCGCCAAATGCCGTAATTGTCATCCAAGCCGACGAAGGCCCCTACCCCAAAGAATTTCGCTATAAGCTGGAGCCTGACCATTACTATGACCCCGCTAACTTGGACTTGGGCAAGATGAAGCAAAAATTCAGTGTTCTGGCTAGCTATTATCTACCCGGTGTTGAATCTTCCCGCCAGCCAATCACATCCTCGGTAAATACTTTTCGTTTCATACTTAACAATTATCTTGGCTACGATCTGCCCATGTTACCGGACTGCCACTTTAGTACCGGTGACAAGTATACTATCTATAAATACCAGGATCAGACAGCGAAGCTTGGCAACCAAGCTGAGGCTGCTGCTTGCGGACAGTATTTATGAGATTAATATCTACTAAAAGAAGAGTTAAAAGGTTTAACCGATCTTCGGGAGGCCGCCGCCGACTAGCTATCAGCTTAGGGGTTTTAGCTATTCTTTTTGTGGCTTGGCTGTTTTTGTATCATCGGACTGCATCTACGCCCCCTAAAACATACGGTGGCTCTTCAGGCCCGGTATCCACTCCTGTCCCTGTTTCTGCTCCGTCTGCTGATTTCCAGCCCAAAAAAGCTGAACCGGTACCCAATACTACTACCCTGAGCGCACAAGATCGGGCAGCCAGCTTATCGGTTGTTGTGAACAAGGGCCGTATCCTACCATCCACCTATGTGCCGGCTAATCTGGTAGTGCCCAATGTTGCATTAAGGCTTGGTCCTGGTTCGCCAGAGATGCGTGTCAGAGCTGATGCCGCATCGGCTATGGAGCAATTGTTTGCTGCCGCGGCGCGTGATAGCTTACAGCTGAAGTTGGCCAGCGGTTACCGCTCATATTCCTTTCAACGCAGCCTTTATAACGGTTACGTAGCCAGCTTAGGCCAGGCCTATGCCGATGCGACCAGCGCCCGCCCTGGTCATAGCGAGCATCAGACAGGTCTAGCCGCCGATTTGGAGCCCGCTAGCCGCAACTGCGAAATCCAAGAGTGTTTCGGCAATACCGCAGAGGGAAAATGGCTGGCCGCCAATTCCTATAAATACGGCTTTATTATCCGTTACCAGCAGGGTAAACAAAGTTTGACCGGCTACCAATACGAACCCTGGCACGTCCGTTACCTGGGTACCAGCTTAGCTACAAAGGTTTATAGCTCGGGCAAAATCTTAGAACAATATTTTGGCCTGCCTTCATATGCAGACTACCCCGCGGTCCAATTCCAGCTGCAGTAGTTCCTCAATCTGTTGAAACTTCGGTGTGAAACCTGCTACACTTGTTAACGAATGAGTCCTAGCCGTAGTTATAAAACGACCAGTATTTTGCTGTCTGCCGTTAGTGCAGGTTTGTTTGAGGAGGCATCACTGTAATGTTTAGTTTGCCTCTGGCTGTTGAGAGCGAACCGCTAGCCGCGCAGAAGCTTTTTGAGTTGGGAGGACTTGGTATGACCAACTCCATGGTTTTTGGTCTTGTAGTGGCTGTGTTTACACTTGCCTTGTTGGGCCTGGCTGCCGCCCGCAGCCAAACACGGCCGCGCTCAAGGTTAGCCTTTTATATGGAGTCGTTAGTGGATGGCATATTTGGCGTAGCCATAGATAGCTTTAACGACCGGAAAAAAGCTCTTATGCACCTACCCTTTTTAGTAACCCTTTTTACATTTATATTTATTAGCAATCTTTCCGGTTTACTGCCGGGCGTTGGAACTATCCATGCTGATGTTAACGGCCATGCGGTACCCCTACTGCGGGCCTTTACTACCGATCTTAATGCCACTTTAGCGCTGGCAATTTTGACTATCGGCCTGGTCCAGTTCTACGCTATCCGAGAGCTTGGTATCTTGGGACATCTCAAGCACTATTTTACTGATAAGCCGTGGAAGCCGATCAACTTATTCATCGGTGTAAATGAAGTCTTCGGCGAACTATTACGTATCGTAACTCTTTCAATGAGGCTTTTTGGGGTAATTTATGCCGGCGAGGTTTTAATCACTACCATAGCCTTGCTTTCTGGCAATTTTGCCTGGTTCGCTACACTGCCGGTTATTTTTTTGGAGATATTTTTCTCGGCCATCCAGGCCTATGTTTTTATGATGCTGACCACCACTTATCTTGCGATTGCCACATCCCATGGCGAGCATCAGGAGAGTAATGGCGGTAAGATTAAGTTACAAACGGCAAATTAAAGGAGAAGATGTTATGGAAAATGTAGACCCATTATTAATTAAAGGTTTGGCAATCGGACTGGGCGCCATTGGCCCGGCTATCGGTGTTGGCTTAATCGGTGCGGCCGCAGTGGGCGCCATTGGCCGCAACCCGGAAGTTCAGGGCCGGATTTTATCTACGGCCTTCATCATGGCCGGTCTGGTAGATGCCGTATTGGCCTTTGTACTGTTGATTGTATTCACAACCGGCCAATAACTAAGAGAGATTTTTTAGATTGACTAGCGAGATAACAAAATTTGGTAGCGAGCAAAGCGGAGGGATTTCGAGTTTGGGTTTGAATCTCAAGGCTTTTATTTTCCAGTTAGTCGCCTTCTTAATCGTGCTGGTTATTTTAAGCAAGTTCGTATTTCCTAAACTGGTTAAAACTTTGGAAGATCGCCGCCAAACGCTGGAAAAAAGCTTAGAGCAGGCCCGCCAAACCGAGTTAACCTTGGCATCTGCCGAAGAAAAAGCTGCCAAACTTTTGCAAAGCGCGCGGACACAAGCCGACCAGGCGCTAGCGGATGCTAAGCTGGCAGCTAAAAATGTTGTTGCCGGGGCCGAAACAGCCGCCGAAAAGCAAACTCAGCGCATTCTGGAAGAAGCCCAAAACACCATCAAAGACGAACATGACCGCTTAAGCGGTGAACTCAAGAAGGAGTTGGCTGGCTTGGTGGCAACGGCTACCGAAAAAATCATCGGTGAAAAGTTGGACGATCCCAAAGATTCCGAACTTATAGAGAAAACCATTAAGGGGTTGGCTAAATGACTGCTCCCTCAAGGCGCAGCCTGGCCCGATACGGGGCCGACCAGTTACTGGGTGGCGCCAAGGTGTCCGAAGTTGCCAAAGAGCTGGCATCCGCTATGGTAGCCTCTGGGCGCCAGACAACGGCGGCGCTGCTGGTTGCGGATATTATGCGCGAGTTGGAAGACCGCGGTGTTATGGCCCGGGTTAATCTAACCAGCGCCAAGGCCCTGCCCGCTAAACTGTCCCAGCAAATTAGTGACTACGCAAAACGAGCTGCTAAAGTTGATGATGTTATTTTAAACCAGCAACTCGACCCTGCCCTTATCGGTGGCGTCCGGATTGAAACGGCTAATCGCTCCTGGGATTTTACAGTTGCTAAAAAAATAGATGATATGCGAAAGGTGTTTTAAGAGAGATGGCAAAAATAGACCAAGACGTTAAGAACTTAGCCGCCGAGGTTAGTCAAGCTATTGCCGGCCTAAAAAGCGGCGGCCAAGAACCGGCTAGCGGCGTGGTCACGCGCGTGGGTGACGGCGTGGCCTGGATTTATGGCCTGCGCGACTGCGGTTATTCCGAAATGCTTGAGATTGAAGGGACCGGCGGTGTTACCGTCACGGCTTTTGCCCTGAACCTGCTGGAAGACGAAATTGGAGCCGTTCTGCTGGGTGATGACCGCCAGGTCGGTGCCGGAGCCAAAGTACGCTTAAGCGGCCAATCGTTGACAGTTCCAGTCGGTCCAGAATTGATTGGGCGGGTGGTTGATCCTCTTGGACGGCCGTTGGATGACCGTGGTGCTATAAAGACCGCCAAAAAAGGCTTGGTTGAACGTCCTGCTCCAGGAGTAATTGAGCGTAAAAGCGTTAAGGAACCCCTCCTAACCGGTATTACTGCCATTGATGCCATGGTGCCTATCGGCCGCGGCCAGCGCGAGCTGATTATCGGCGACCGCCAGACCGGTAAAACGGCCATTGCCGTGGATACTATGATTAACCAGGCCCGCCAAAAAACCGGCGTTATAAATATTTATGTAGCTGTCGGCCAGAAAAACGCTAAAATCGCCCGCTTGGTC
>PFEG01000015.1:0-1328 GCA_002793885.1 Candidatus Saccharibacteria bacterium CG10_big_fil_rev_8_21_14_0_10_47_8 | reverse complement strand
GTTCCGTGACAACAAACAGCATGCGCTAATTACCTATGACGACTTATCCAAGCACGCTATAGCTTACCGCCAGATGTCCCTGCTGCTTCGCCGCCCGCCGGGCCGCGAAGCCTATCCTGGTGACGTCTTTTATCTGCACTCCCGTCTTTTAGAACGGGCCGCTAAACTATCCGATAAACTTGGCGGCGGCAGCCTGACAGCTCTGCCAATTATTGAGACCCAGGCCGGTGATGTTAGCGCCTATATACCCACCAATGTAATATCTATAACTGACGGCCAAATATATCTGGAAACCGATCTTTTCTACCAGGGTGTACGGCCGGCTATATCCGTTGGCTTATCCGTGTCGCGTGTAGGTGGCGCAGCACAGCCTAAAGCAATTAGGGGTGTTGCCGGCAGCCTGCGGCTTAACCTTGCCCAGTACCGCGAGCTGGCGGCCTTCTCGCAATTCTCAAGCGACTTGGACGCCGAGACCCAAGAGCGCTTGGCCCGAGGCTTTTTACTTACCGAGATCTTAAAGCAGCCCCAGTATTCGCCGCTTAGCGTTTGGCAGCAGACAGTCAGTATTATGGCGGCTACGGCTGGCGCATTCGATGGGTTGTCCGCAGAAAATATCAAAGCCGCCCAAAGCGCGCTGCTAGGCAGTCTGGAGCAAAAGCACTCCAAGTTAATGGCCGAGCTCGACAAGGGCGAGAAACCTTCAGACGTTATGAGCAAGACCATAGTAACCCTAGCCCAACAGATTGCCAAGCAGTATCAATCAACAAAAGAAAGTGTAGCTACAGATGGCACAAACCCAGCTGCTTAACCGCCGAATCCGCTCGGTAAAAAATGCCAAGCAGATTACCAAGGCTATGGAGGTAGTGGCCGCCAGCCGGATGCGCCGGGTGCAAGAAGCTGCCGGCAAGGCCAGGACATATGGCCAGCTGGCCGATTCTATAGTCAGGCAGATATCAGGCACCCAAGATGCCAAGCATCACCCATACTTCCGCCCCAACCAAACCGCTGGCAAGTTGTACATCATATTCAGTAGTGACCGCGGGCTGGCAGGCGCCTTTAACTCCAACGTATTTAATAATTCTGTCCATTCGATTCATGAAGCTAAACAACAAGGCCATAGCTCCTCAGTAATAGTTTTTGGCCGTAAGGGCGCGCGTTTTTTCTCACGGATTAAGGAAATGACACTGCTTGGGGAGTACGAAAACGTAGCCGATAAGCCCGAGGTTAACGTATTTGCTCCGGCCATAGATTCTATAAGCCGCGGGTTTATAGAGGGTCAATTTGACACGGTTAACATCATTTACACCGAATTCGTATCTACTCTTTCT
>PFEG01000004.1:12250-12318 GCA_002793885.1 Candidatus Saccharibacteria bacterium CG10_big_fil_rev_8_21_14_0_10_47_8 | reverse complement strand
ACGGTGGTGTTGCCACCCACGGTGGTGTTGCCGTTCCCCGCGGAGCCGGCGGCTCCGGGGGAACACTT
>PFEG01000004.1:6540-12232 GCA_002793885.1 Candidatus Saccharibacteria bacterium CG10_big_fil_rev_8_21_14_0_10_47_8 | reverse complement strand
CGGCGGCTGACCGGAAACCGGCGGTGCCGGCCTCGGGCCAACCTCGCGGTTCTTGAAGACGAAGGTCACCCCCCGTCTTCCGACCTTGATCATCTGCTGCTTCGGGCTAAGGATCTTCCACTGCTCGTTGCCAAGCGGCTTCAGTTCCTTGACCGTCACCTTGGTGCCAGCCTTGACGGTCGCCACCACCTGGGGGTTGGTGTTGAGGACAACGATCTTGGGCGTCTTGCCCTTGAGCGTCACCCTGAACCGGAAGGTGCCCGTCGGGGTGGCGGGCAGCACGTGGCCGCTCGCGTCCTCCGCGATCTTGCGGATGCGGACGACGGTCACCTTGGAGACCACCTGCTTGCGGACCCAGATGCGCACGAGGATCACGCGTTGGTTGTTCAGGTTCCAGCACGAGGTCGGGAGAGCCGTCCCCACGCGCACCACAATGGGCCTGAAGCCCCGGGTGGGAGTGGAGCGGACATCGGCCTTCGCGTACTGGGCGGGCCTCTTGATGACGACCGTCTCACCCTTGAAGAGGGTGCGACTGCCGGCGCCGAAGACGCTGCCGTTCCCGTCGCAGCCGTTATTGTTGGTCGTGACCGCCTGAGCGACCGAGCCGACCATCAGCTGCTGCTTGAGCCGGCTGACAACCGGACCGTCGATCGGCCTGATTCCGAACTCGGCGCCGAACCTCTCGGCGACGCCATTCGCCACGAGATCGTCGACCCCGCGGCTGATGGACGTAGTATCGGTGCCACACGCACCGCGATGATCTTGATGCGGCGTGGCCATCGCAGGTGAGACGCTGAGCGCCCCGACCGCGATGAGGGCTGCCGGGATGGCCGCCCTGATGATGAGATTGCGGGCCACGTTTCCCCCTTTCGGGTCGTAGGCGCTGAGCGCCTGCTAACTGAGCCGGGTGTGCGTGGCCTTTGCACACCCGGACCATAAGTGCGATAGACTTCGCGCTTATAATCCGAGTGTGCGTTGTGTAGTAAGTAGTCGGTGTATGGGTTTATCTAGCCAAAGAACTATAAAGCTCAACCCGGCTAGTCTTAAAGACCCATGACTATCTAGTTTGCTTTTTGCCATAAATGGCTTTTAAACAAACTGTTTATCAGATTGTTAAATTGCACCTCTCCCGCCAAGGACTTATCAAAGAGTTTTTCCACCTCTTCGCCTTATAAGCGAGGATGCACCAATACTACCACAATAGTCTTAGTATGTCAATATATTATCCCACTTTTGTAAAACATTAGCTTTTTATGATAAAACTGCCTTTTCGGCAGTTAGTACGCAATTTACAGGCTATTACAGGGTGCCACCCTTATTACAGGGTGCCACCCTGTAAATAGAAGATTTATTGTGTAATAGGTTCTTGAGACGATTTTTTTACTTACCTAAGAAGTAAAAACAATAATAACTTTGGCTGAGATTGAGCTTGCTACCCGGGACGCTACAGCGTCCCGGGTAGCGATTGCTCACCCTAGGTGATGATCAGGTTAGTACCAGCCATACCGCCGCTTATGAGCCAGGGCGCCGAAGATCTCGCCGTAACGAGGACTTTCGACGTAGCGCACAAATGCGCGCAACTGGGCCAGTACATCCCCAAGAAGCCGACAGGGTCTGAACTGGGGTATTCCACAGGCTACGTACACGCCGTTTCGGGCGCGAGTTTGCGCACAGGAGACGTTCGGGCTTTCGCCAAAACCTCGACAGGGATTCCACGAGGAATTCTCTGCCAATCGACCTGTCTCGATGATCTCGAAGGCAGCGTCAATTTGTGCTTGGGTCCAGCCAAACTCGGATTTCCATAGTTGCGGGGCAACCTCTCTTGGAGGCATATTACGCCACCGCATCTCCTGGTACGCCTTCGGGTGTGTCCACCAGTAGGCCGCCTTGCGGTCTTTGGCGGTCTCATTCCTGGGTTTGGCCAGCGTCTTCACGCGCGCCGGATGTTTCCGCTCGAGAGCGTGGTAAACGCCAGCGTACTGGCACGATGTGAACGAGCGTGGGTCGAGCGTTGCCTGCCTACGGCAGACCTTAACCCTTCTGGCGTCCGACATCCGTGCCGGACTGTGGCCGAGCTCGAACGAGGTGTTCTGGATGAACACCTGCTGATTCGGCGGTTCCTGATTGTGAATTGGAGAGGCCAGGACGGCCCCTCCTCCAAAAAGCCAGCAGCCGAGCGCAATCAATAACAGCTGCGCGCATCTGTTAGCTAGCCACCACCTAAGGTGACATTGCTGTTGTTTCCCGTGGTTCCGGATTAATCCGTCTCCTTGGTATACGACAGGACCATGCGTACAAAACTTCGTACGCAACGTTATAAAGCCTAAAGGGTTGAGTGACAGTTTGTCAAATCCGCTTAAGATTTTTTTGATCTTAAAATAGGAAAACCCCGCTCCGTGGAGCGGGGGATAGGATAGAACAAAACAAGAGATTACCAGATGAGCTTTTTTTGCACAAATGCGGTTTTTAAGCGCACCTGCGCAGCTCGAGTTAGCGGGGGGTCGGACAGCCCTGTCTCACCGGACAAGGACTGCCCGACCCTTATGGCCGCTTGGGAGCGGCCAGACGTCGAGAAGGGGTACTCGACGTCCTTGGTCGTCCTGGTGGGGCACTGCCCGGCAATTACCTCCTTTTCGAAGGAATGGACGAACGCGCACCCACCAGGACGCTTTACGAGACAGGGTCGTCTCGATTTGGACCTTAGGACCGCACACAGACCTTTTGTCGTCCCATACATACATAGGGGCAGTTACGACCTGTGGCGGTCCCAGCGGAGGAATTACAGCAGATGGTGTAAACACATCCGCCAACCTCAGCCTCGATCTGGTAGAACTCAAATTCCGCAAAGGGAGTTCCAATCCACTAATCAGTGGAGAACATCATACCTTTGACAAAAGATGATTATACGCTATTTAGTGAGATTTGCAACCGTTTTAGCAATAGCTTTTTCACCCTTTAATTCAAGGCTTTTACGAGGAAAGCTAAAACCAAAGGTACTACCCTGGCCTTCTTCGCTCTTAAAGATAATTGCCCCACCCTGCGCAACAATAACCTTTTTGGCCATATAAAGACCCAGACCTGTGCCATCTGGACGCATCTTGCGAGCATTATCAGCCCTATAAAACTTACTAAATAAATGGTGCTGGACAGTTTTAGGTACTCCCATACCATTATCCGTAACTGTATACGTCACACTGTCATCTGTTGCCTGCAAAGCAACATCTACCTTACCGCCTTTAGGGGTGTAATAAAGAGCGTTGTCCAAAAAGTTCATCATTACCTGCCGTATCTTGGTTTCATCCAGATTGAGGGTTGGGAAACGCTCCGGTTTATCATACGTAAGGGTTATTTCCCTGTTAGCTATTTGTTCTTTAAGTTGGGCGATTTCAGCTTCTACCACCTCTGGCAGATAAGATGGTTGGTTCTCTATAACGAATTTACCAGTTTGCATCCGCGAAACGTTTAACAGATCGGCTATCAGATAAACCATCCGTTGGGCCCCATCAAAAGCGTGCTGGATCATTTCCTTTTCATTTTTCTTTACAGGCCCAACGTCACCATCCAAGACCATGCTTAGATAGCCCTTAACGGCCGTTAGAGGCGTCCTAAGCTGGTGGGAGGCCATACTAATAAACTCATCCTTGGCCTCGTCTAGAGCCTTCAATTTAGCGTTAGTGCGCCTTAACTCCTTAGTAGCCGCTTCGATTTTCTCTTCCAAGGTGATGTTAAATTGCTGTATCTCTTCAAACCGCAGCGCATTCTGAATTGCAATTACTAACTCATCCGCAATAATTTCTAGAATTGTTATATCCTGTTTAGAATACAAACTGCCGCTGCGTTTTTGCCCCAAAAGTATATAGCCGGGATGTTGAGTGTGACCTCTGTTAGTCCCTTGCAGTTTAACCAGAAGGGATATATTGGCTGCCTGCATTAGCTCCTTAAGATGGTGTTTGCTGGATTCCAGCTCATCTAAGACCACTATTTTATCTGCATGATGAGATGCGGCCGAAACAGCATGCCCAATAGCATCATGATTAAGTTGCTTCTGGGTACCACCAACAAGCCTTAAAGCCGGATCTTGGGCACCGCGTATTGCAAATGTACAGTATGCCACTTTTAAGGTATTACCAATAATTTCCGCACTTTTGTCTAGGAGCTCCTCTAGATCAATTGTGGTTACAAGTGACTTATTAAGTTCATTTAGGAAGTCCTGTGAGTCATAAGCATCCCTGTAGAAAAGTTTATTTGTTACCTTATCAAAAAATCGCTTAAGTGGTTGATAAATAAAGGCTAGTAGTAACGCTAGCCCTATAAAAACACCTTTAATGCCTACGCCAATCCGTTCGTCCCGGAAAAATAATGTAGTTATGGCCAAAATTAATGCAACAAAAATGGTACTAAGCGTAGTAAGTACTAAAATGTAGGCAACAGATCGTGCAACAATTAGTCTTAAATCAAACAAGCGGTGGCGCACTATAGAATAGCTTAAAGAAAACAACATTACCAAAACTGCAAAATACGAAAGAGTTTGAGCTAGTTTTATCTCCGGGAAGACTATATTAGCTGCAATTGTCATCGTCGCAACTAAAAATAGACTCCAAAATACCAATCGTGTCTGTTGTTTATATTCTTTTTTGACGCCAATTGTTGAATATATAAGCGTCAAAAGTCCAACAAAGACCAAAATACCGATATACATATTATACGGGTAATACAGCACTCCCCTTGTATTAAGCACATTCGAAGCCGTATAGATCGGCAGAGATACAAGATGCAAAGCAGCACCTAAACTAAAAACAAACATCAATACAACAACCACAGCTAAGAGGAAACTGTTAATTTTTACGGTTTTCCGACGATAGAAACGGACTGCCTCCAAACCAAAGTAACTCAACGAAAATGCCAGTAAAGGTGCAATTGTAAAATCAGTAAAGAACAGAAACGGTAAATGAATGTTTGCATGTTTATAGGATCCAAAAAAGTTTGCCGGAATCCAAAGCCCCAACAGTACCGCAAAGGCCGCAAACGATGCATTGTAAGAAGAATGGGGGTTTCTAAGCAGAACCGTCAGAGCTAGTAGTAAACTTACTACTGCAACACCCACCACTGTAATCGTTAAAAACATAAGCCCATTCTATCAGTTTGCTTATGTTTTTATTAACCAAATAGTTTCTCCAACACTTTGGGGTGCTTAGCTATAGCCCGCAAGCTCCCGGCCATGCCGTAGCGCACCAGCTTTGATCTTTTCATAATGCCTTTTGGAGGAATGTCAGCTCTAAATAATACTCCGTAGTTCATTGATGGTGGGTCTTGAAAGCCATCACGAACAACCCTGCCCATCCGAAAACCTAACTCTTCATACATTCTCAATTCATAGTCAGTCCTTACCTCATTCCCATCCACGACCTCCATAGAGTTAGCATATTGATTAGCTAAATCATCCAAAGCTTCTGCTGAAATTTCTGGACCAATCTTGCCCTGCCTAATTTGCCTTTTGATCCAGGCAGAAAATATAGGCATGCGACTACACCAATAGCCATACTCAACCCCTTCTTGAATTGCCTGTGCCACTAAGTTTGCCATCAACATGTCTTCACCACCTAACTTCATAGCCCTAGGATTAACCGTAAGATTAGCAACATAGACATACTCGCCATCTGGATCAACTCTATTGTCTAATGTGCCATCGGCT
>PFEG01000004.1:919-6528 GCA_002793885.1 Candidatus Saccharibacteria bacterium CG10_big_fil_rev_8_21_14_0_10_47_8 | reverse complement strand
GGTCTTAAACCCATTCACCAAACCTTCAATAGTTCCATCAACTTCACATACATATGTCCAGTTGGGCCCTGCATTGGTTATACATCTCGAGAACATATGCATAACCTCTTCTTTAGCAGGCGGATTGTCGCCATAGACTTTTCTGTAACGCAAAAGGTCGATCTCTGCTAACCTTTCAACGTCGGCCACACTTGCTTGCCTAACACGTATACTGGGCTGTCTTTCAGATTCGTGATTAGGCTCTACGGTATCCCGAATATCGTCTTGAAAACGCGTCTGCTGTCTTACTTCAGCATGTCTCCTCATCCCCTGCAAGATAGCTCTGGTAATCACAATGTCAGATCCAGCATTCACTACTGGAAGACTTAAAAAACCCCAGGCCTCTGGTGGCAACTCAGATAGTATGCCGCCTCCCAGAACCCCACTCTCCGCCAAAGAAGCTGCTACGTTGATCGCTAAGCCAGTCTTAAAAGTTCGACTATTGTTAGCCTGCTCTGCTATTTCAGGTATCCTACTTCTGATTCTAAGAGGATTGCCAACTTTTGAACCTATGCCGTATAGCATTAATGCTGCACCACCAATCCATCCAGCCTCAAGTCCAGCTAAAGCAGAGCCCACCCATGGCCCAGCTTCAACCATCTGGTGTTTAAATTGGTCAAACTCATTCGTGAAAGTTATTCCTGTACTGACAGCCACACTCCCGAGGGCGATTCTCAACTTCTGGCGCCTAAGCCATTGCCAAGCTCTGTCTCCATTTGAAAAAACGACTTCAGAATCTAGGACTACTATTGATTCAATGGCCTCACCGTCCCCACAACCCGGGGGTACATGGTTATCATCGGGTTCAATAAAATTAGGGTTGGTCATTTTGCTGTACAGTTTCTAAAATAAAAAAGGCATCCTTAGTCATCCCGCAAATTACGAGTGTCTGGATGTCCTTTCTAATAATGTACTTTAAGGAAACTGGTTATAAATTATAACTTAAAAACTATAAAAGTCAAATATAAATTCCTGAACCACCCCACACTTTACTGAATGGTTAATCACCACTACTGTTAATCTATAGGTATGTCGTGTTGTCGATTGTACGACCACCCCTGTTAGACAATGGCTACATGACAAAGTGTGGGGTGGTTCAGTATAAATTCTGTTGTAAGGTTTATCGTTCAAGGTTATTAACAACCGCTGAAACCAGTTAAGACTCCCAGTCACTAGTCCGATAAGCAGCTATAACCAAAGCACATACAGGATCATGAGTACAAGTACGCCCCACAATTTCCATATGTATGTCACCAAAATCAATCTTTCGAATACCTTGCAGTGCCTCAAGGCTAGCCTTTATATCGCGTCGTACCGACTTCTCATTCGTACCTTCATGTTCAACAAATAATCCTCTGCCGGTTTTTTTATCTTGTACCCATCCAATTCCAGCCCAGGCCTCCATATTTGGCGTATTAACTCTCATATCAGCCATGACTACATACAATCTATCCCCCCATTTACCTGGTTGAACTTTAATTGGGGTAGCAATTTTAATCTTAGAGTTAGGTGGAATAACTGAACTAAGTCTTATTAAGTTATAGTTAGGTACTCCCGTTTCATATAAAGCAGCATCAAAGGCCGCTAATTTCGTATGCCCCTTACCGGTACCTGTGGCAATTTGTATGTTCATTAACCCTTGTGGATCCTTTCAATGGGAACGAGTGCCCCTTAACAAAAACACTCCGTCAACTCCATTATGTTTGCCCAGGAGTTGACTGAGTGTTTTATATACTAATGTTCGATTAACAGGCTATATTGTACATAATTATATTAAAATGT
The DNA here is from genome assembly GCA_002793885.1 of Candidatus Saccharibacteria bacterium CG10_big_fil_rev_8_21_14_0_10_47_8. Taxonomy (GTDB): domain Bacteria; phylum Patescibacteriota; class Saccharimonadia; order Saccharimonadales; family UBA10212; genus 21-14-0-10-47-8-A. The sequence goes on along the minus strand of PFEG01000004.1, from coordinate 4,707 downwards.
CAAGTAGTATAATAGGCAAGTATATGGTCAGAATCGCTATTATTGAGGATGATGTGCATATTCGTAATATGTACGTCCTCAAACTTAAGCAGCAAGGTTTTAACGTTAAGGGAGCCTCAGACGGAAAAGAGGGGCTGTCTCTGATAGAGCAGCATATGCCCGATCTAATACTCTTGGATCTCCGCATGCCAGTAATGAGTGGCCAGGAGATGCTGAAGAGGCTGCGCGAGCAAGACTGGGGGAAAAACATGTTAGTGATAATTCTTACAAACCTCAGCCAAAGCGAAGCCTCGATGGACCTTCGCCTGCTACGAATAGAAAAATATATCGTCAAAGCCCATTACACACCTAAACAGGTCGTTGATGCTGTTACCGAGATTCTCGTCCGTTACAAAAAATAGCACCTGTTGGCAGTCTATGGACTACCCGTTTTATACGGTGTAGTATTAAAACAAATGACCAAGATTGCGATTGTTGAGGACGACTTAGCGATAGCCCAGATGTACCGCATGAAGTTCGAGGCGGATGGCTACAAGGTAGAGATTGCCGAAAACGGAAAATTGGGCCTGGTACTTTGCGAACAAATGAAGCCCGACATGATACTGCTAGACCTGATGATGCCCGAAATGAATGGTGACGAAATGCTGACCGCCATTCGCAAAACCGACTGGGGTAAATCTATAAAAGTAATTATCCTAACTAACGTGGGCGAGCAAGAAGCTCCAGAGAGCCTGAAAAGGCTGGATGTTAGTGCGTTTATCGTTAAAGCCGAGATGACACCTCGCCAGGTGGCCGAACTAGTTAAACAAAAACTTTCCTAATGTGAGAGGACGGACCTCTCACACCAATTCAGTCCCATTAGCTAGTTGCCATTTAAGTGCATCAAGTTCTTTTTTCGAATCTTCGTAATCAGAGACAAACTTTCGATATTTTTCCCTATTACCTGCAAAAAGCATCATTATCGGCTCTGTCTTAAGCCATTTTGTATTTTTTTCTCCACTGTAGTTCGACCAACTCGAATACGGCCAAGTTTTGTAGTTGCGTGGGTTGAGGTGTATATATCTTGAGATATGGTGGAGATACTCATCTCTGTTAATAGATGAAGCTTTATAACGTCCCTGAAATAGCCCTCCGACTCTTGAGTATCGATTATTAAAATACATAACGTAGCCAGTGCAAACACGCCTCATGAGCTTAGTTATTGCGTCTTTTTGACTTTGATAAAGCAATAAGTGAAAATGACTTGGCATCAAGCAATACGCCAACAAATTAACCTCACTACCCAACTGACTAAAAACGTGTCGGTTTTTCTTGTTATCGTTTTGCCCTGATAAATATTTCTTTAAGAGGCCAAGAAATACAATATAATCCTGATCATCTAAGAAAATAGTCCGTTTTTCCACGCCACGATTGTAAACATGATAGTACTGGTTTCTATCATATTCTTTAGTAATGTGGGGGCTTGGCATGTGAGAGGACGGACCTTTCATAAATTACTCTAGGGTATCTGGATAATTATGGAAAGTGCTTATGTGGTGCTTATGTGAGAGGACGGACCTCGCACGGGTAGGGATTGAGGTATTATTGGGGGATGAAGATAGGAATTGTTGGTTGGGGAATAGAAAGCCAAAGCGCCTTTAACTTTTTTGGGCCCGGGCATGACTACTTAATAGTTAACGAACACCCGAGGGATGACTTCCCTGCCGAATCCCCCTCTGTTAAACTGCAATTCCTAAACAACGAACGCCCAGTGGGGATGGTTGGTAGTGTAGTTGATTTGAGCTATCTAAATGGCATGGAAACCTGCGATAAAATTATCTATTCGCCTTCTTCTTTCAAAAATTTACAGAAAAAATTTGGTTCGGATAACAGTTTTTGGAGCAAAGCTACCACCGTACAAAATATATTTTTTGAAAACTGTAAATCCAAGAACATCATTGGAATAACCGGAACCAAGGGCAAAGGCACGACATCCACGCTGGTCTATAAAATGCTTCTTGCTAGCGGCAAAAAAGCGTTTTTAGGCGGCAACGTTGGTAACAGCATGCTGGATTTTTTAAGTGACGTGGGAGTTGAAGACTGGGTAGTGCTAGAACTGTCTAACTTCCAGCTGCACAACTTTAACTACAGCCCGCACATCGCCGTGTGCTTAATGGTAGTGCCTGAACACCTGGACTGGCACAAGAACATGGACGAATACACCGAGGCCAAGGCCAACTTGTTCCGATACCAGACTGCTGACGACATTGCCATTTTCTTTCCCGAAAACGAATACTCCATAAAAATTGCCGAATTCTCGGCTGGCACCAAGATTCCATACTACAAAAAGCCGGGAGCCTATGTACGTCAAGATGGCATGATAGTTATTGGAGAAGACGAAATAAAGGTAATAAATAAAAACAAAGTAAAATTACTGGGTGAACATAATCTGCAGAATATCTGCGCAGCCCTTACGGCCGTTTATAAGGCCGTAGGAAGCCTTGACAAAGCACAAACAGTATTATCTAGCTTTAGCGGTTTAGAACACCGCTTAAAGCTTGTACGCAGCTTAGACGGCGTAAAATACTACGACGATTCCTTTGGAACCACACCAGAGACAGCCATAGTTGCCATAAAAGCATTCACGGAACCAAAAGTACTGATTCTTGGCGGTTCAGATAAAGGAGCCAGTTTTGAGGAGTTGGTCGACGAAATCGCTAAAAATAATATCCGGCACGCAATAATTATCGGTGATACGGCGCCGAAAATTAATAATTTGTTAAAAAACCGCGGTTTCACCAACATAACCACTGGCTTAAATACAATGCCAGAAATAGTAGAAGCCGCCAGGGAGAAGGCACAGCCTGGTGACGTTGTCCTTTTATCTACCGGGTGTGCTAGTTTTGGGTTATTTGAAGATTATAAAGACCGCGGTAACCAGTTTAAGTCAGCTGTTGCAGCACTCTCTTAAGCTGTGCGATAACTGGTTGTTCGGGCTGTATCACTGTGGCACGCCCGGCAGCCATCTGTTTAATTAACTCCTCTATCCAGTGGTAGTGCGTGCAACCCAAAACTATCTGATCCGCTCCTTGGCCGCACAGATTGTTAACGATATTGGCAATTTTTTCATGGTTAATCTGATTTGTCTCTATCATATACGGCCAGTCGCTACAATCCGGTTCTAAAACCTTAACTTCTTTGGCATATTCGGATTTGAGCCAGCGGTAACGTTCAGATGACAACGTCCGAGGAGTTGCACAGACCGCAATTATACCTGTTTTGCTAGCAGTGGCGGCTGGTTTAACCATTGGCTCCATACCGATTAACGGGACATTAAGCTCTTCGCGTAAATTTTCAATCAGATTGGTTGTGACGGTGTTACAGGCTACAACAATCACTTCGCAACCCTCATCAACTAAACTCCTTAGAATCGGCAGGACAAAGCCATGAATTTCCTCAACATCCCGGTTGCCATATGGCACATGCTGCTTATCGTCTTTATAGATGATTTCGCTTTCGGGCAAAGCCTTTTGGATAGCCTGGGCGACGGATAAGCCGCCGACCCCCGAGTCAAATACGCCAATTTTACGATTTTTCATATAACCCCCCTGCGGCTCTAATTACATTTTCAAATAAGGCGCAGACCGTTAACGGGCCAACTCCGCCCTTGACAGGAGTTATGGTAAGGTCTTCGCGCTCGTAAACTTCGGGTGAAACGTTGCCCAGCGTTTTACCATCTTCACTGGCTACACCGGCATCCACTACCACGGCGTCTTGTTTTATCATGTCTGCCGTTAAGATCCCTGGTT
>PFEG01000004.1:0-878 GCA_002793885.1 Candidatus Saccharibacteria bacterium CG10_big_fil_rev_8_21_14_0_10_47_8 | reverse complement strand
GATTCTTCGTTTGTCTATCAGCCACCGAAACGTCTAAGCCAGAATTTTTTAGGATTTTCTCGAGCGGTGCCCCAACTAATTTACCCCGTCCGATCAGTAATATTTTTTTTCCTTTTAGGTCAATGTTGTAACCAGAAAGTAGCCATAAAATAGCCATGGGAGTAGCTGGTTCAAATTTAGATTTTGCGCCTAGTGCATCCACGTCTTTAGATGGATCAACCAAGTTAACTACTTCTTCAGTTTGCGTCGGATCAGACAACGGTAGTTGCACGATAATACCGTGAACATTTTTATCTTGATTGAGAGTTCTTAAGAGAGCGGGGACCTCAGCCTGGGTTGGTTTGTGAACATCCACGTCAACTAAAATATCCTTGCCGTACTTTTGCTTAAGGCTAACGTAGGTATTTATGACGGGGTCGTCTTTAACCTGGACAATAGCTAGCTTGGGGTAAATCTTGGCGTGGTGCAACGCTCTAACCTGGCTGGCGTGCCGCTGCTTAATGTAACTGGCCAGCTCGGAACCATTAAGTAATTTCATCTATATAAGTCTACCACCTACAGTGTGTTGTTGAAATAACGATTTTATGATTTAATACCCCTAGTTCTTGCCTTCCCAACCAAGGAGTGGAAGATGTTCGAACGGTTCACTGAGCGCGCCAGGCAGGTCGTCGTACTTGCCCAGGAGGAGGCGCGCACCCTCAAGCACAACCACATCGGTACCGAGCACATTCTGCTCGGGCTCATGCGTGAGGAGGAAGGAATCGCAGCACGAGTTCTGTGTGATTTCAAGATCACAGACGAGGATGTACGACCCCTGGTTGTCCGGTTGACCGGCCCCAGCGATGAGATCACCTCCGGCCAGATCCCATTCACCCCGC
>PFEG01000011.1:5941-8367 GCA_002793885.1 Candidatus Saccharibacteria bacterium CG10_big_fil_rev_8_21_14_0_10_47_8 | reverse complement strand
TTAGCAACTATTAGTGGTACTCCACCCGACAGATTTTCACCTCTGTTTTTGAGGTAGTGAGCAGTTACATGTAGGTTGCCACTTGTTAATCAAATAATATGGTATAATATGATTTATGAAACGCCGAATGAGTCCATCTCCGAGAATTCGAATCATTGGACTATCGCCAGAACAACCTCCTCGCTTCTCTCCAATTCTATATGTGGACCCGGAGAGTGGTTTGCCAGTTGAAGGAGTGTCGGTTCATATAAGACTTAGGGCATCAGCCAGAACGATACTAGGCTTTGAGCTACAAGATCCCCAACATCTTCCTGTCAATCGGGTCGCCGAAAGCACAGAAGCAGCTACAATGACAAAGTAAGTACTAACTAATGGGCAGAAATGGTGGAGCGTACCGGATATTGTCTGCTAATAGCAGACTCTTCCCTGCGATGCTCGACTAAACCCAAACAAGTTTGCTTTAGTCTGCGCTTCTCGTCCACCGAACCGTAGTAGGGCCAGCCCCAGCCATCGGTTCTGGCTATTTCTATGGCTACCGGATCAGTCAGGTCGCGCCATTCATGAATAATCCGGCCCGGTTCTTCCTCACGCGAGATATCGGTGGTCACGCCTTGTAATTCGGCCAAAGTGATAAGCGTCGTGCGGGTAAGTTTTGGATACTGGTTAAGCAAATCCAGGGCCACGCGCAAGGCATCCCGCCCAAAAACGGCCTCATAGCGCCGGAGTTCTTCGGGCGGCTCATGGCCCTCGAGAGATTGGGAGGCCACAACCGGGCCAAAATCGCCAATCAGCCCCCTCTTATATGCCCTGGATAGTCTTTCCAGTTCGTGGACGGCTGAGGGCTCATTTTTTAGCTCGCTGATTTCAAACTCTTTTACGGTTAAGAGTTTTTCACCCGGTAACAGGTGCGGCATTGGCAGCTGGGGCTTATCATCCATTAGCCATTATCATACCAAGTTCCTACCCCATAACGCTAATGAATATATTTTAATTGGAACCGTTCGCAATATTCGTCCTAATTATCACTGCCCCTACATCTACGTAAAGATAGATTACGTTGTGGGAAATATAACTGTTTAAATCACGATTAGTATTAAGCAGACTAGTCATCTCATAGAATATATGTTGACTGCTGTAGCATTATCAACTACGCCCATTCAATGTTTTGACCTATTGGGCTAATTCGTCAAATTAGTGTCGTCCGCTTAATAATTTTTGCGCATTAAAATTTTGCCAAAGATCACCTTAGCGTCCGGCTCCGACGCCATCGGACGCATTAAGCTTTGTTTAGAGGCAGACTTAGGGCTGGCCCAGGTACGCTAAAAAACGACTAAATAGCTTATGTTTAAAAACATTCTTTACATTCTGTCAGTATTATGTAATATTTAAATTATCCAATAAGTTAAGGGGTCTTTTAGGCCAACCAAGGAGGATTCATGAAAGTACTGCTTAAAACAGTAGCCACGGGCATCACGGCATTTAGTTTGATGGGCGGTGTGGCAGCTGCGCAAGTACCCAACGGGTGCAATATAAGTAACACCGGGGCTGATTCAACTAACGTCTGCGAAATGACTACGGAGAATGAGCTAAGCGTTACCTGCAGAAACGAGGTTGATTTCGTTTTTGTAAATAACCAAAATTCCGGTTCGGGTTCTGTCACACTGACTGGTAACACCAATAGCGGTTTTGCCTACAGCGGTGATGCCAGCAACCAAAACAATATTGACGTGGTCACGGATGTCAGCTGCGCGCCAGCTGAGCAAGTAGCCGTAACTACGCCTACGGGCGGCCAAGGCGCTGTTCCGCAAGTTAAGGCGGCCGAGCAGTCAGCACCCAAGGCGGCTTCCCTGCCGGTTACCGGCGCTAATCCCCTGGCGATGACCGCCATCGCGGCAGCTACGGCCGGAGCGATCGCTGGCTTGGCACACTTCGGCGCCAAAGCTTACCGCTTCTTAGCTCTTAAGTAGCTCGGCGTTCTAAAACAGGTTCAAACCAATGCGAAACTGGCTAACCGATAAGACCGGTTACTACGGCAGCGTCGCGGCAGTTTATCTGCTGACGCTGCTTTTCGCGTGGTACGCCTTTTATCCGTTCGTAGCACCCAAGCGGCCGGTCTTGGCCGAAACCCGCAGGACATTTGCAGCAGTACCACAACCGGCCGTCAAACAGGTTATAGTAACGTCCGGCGTACCGGTGCGGATCGTTATACCGGCTCTGGGCATTGACTTGCCGGTTGATCCCGGCCGCTACAACCCAACAGACAACTCGTGGACGCTCAGCAGTTACCACGCCCAGTACGCCGAAACGACGGCACCGGCAAACGACTACAGCGGCAACACCTTCATTTACGGCCACCGTAACAAATACGTCTTCCTTTACCTGTACCGCCTGGAAGCCGGCGACCGGGTGCTTATATATACCTCCAA
>PFEG01000011.1:0-5868 GCA_002793885.1 Candidatus Saccharibacteria bacterium CG10_big_fil_rev_8_21_14_0_10_47_8 | reverse complement strand
GACTGTGGCTCCGGATGATACCTCAATTTTGGATTATCAGGGACCGCCGATACTGACAATCCAGACTTGCACCGGAATTTGGAACGAGTCGCGGCAAATGTTTAAGTTTGATTTTGCCGGGGTTTCGCAGTGAACATTGTGCAGGTTACAACAATCTTTGGCGTTGGTGCCTTATTGGCTGGTGCCACATCTGTTATCACCGGCGCTGCCATTTACAACGTACTTGCTGCCAAAAGACAAAGGCGTCTGCTAAAGCATCCATTTGCCCGCCGGCTGCGGCGCCGGCCGCTGATATCGGTAGTGGTGGTAGACGCTGAGTGCGATGCCAACAGCCTAAAGCAATGTCTGCTGAGCATTGCTAAAAATGGTTACCCCAAACACGAGATTTTGCTGACCGGCCGGACTAAAAATACATCAATTATACGTACGGCTAAACAGGCGCGCGGCGAGTTAATCGTAGTTCTTTATGGGCCGGCCGAACTGGCACCGGGCGTCCTCAAAAATGTCGTCTGGCGCTTTGCTACGGATACGAAGCTGCGGACCCTCACGCTCAAGCAGCAGTCTTTTTCCAACGCCTCCCTGCCCGGCCTGGTTCAACGCTTCGGTGAGCTAGCCGACGGCCAGCTGAAAAAATTACTGGACGTGGCCGGCAGCCGCCGTCGGCGTTATGCTAGCGATATTGTGATTTACGGCCGCAACCGCGGCGCTTCAGCTGTTATATTCAGGGCCGGAGCAGCCAAAGCCGTGGCGCCGGCCGTCCAAAAAGCAACCGGTGCCATTACGGCCGGCCTGCAGCGGCTTTGGCTGGCTATTGGCCTGCTGCTAGGCAGTTATGGTGTTTATTTAGCTCTGACACGCTCAACAGCCTACCTGCTGGCCATTATCTGGTTAGGCTTGTCAGTCTTTTTATGGCTGGCGGTTTGGGACGACGAGCACTTAAAGCTTTGGCAAAAATCCAAACTCAGCTTGTTGGTGCCGGTAATGCTCGGCCCATTATATTTAGCTGCTCTGCTGAGACTGGTGACAATTCCTAGAAAATAGTGAAGCGCAGCCACGCCTTACGTTGGCCCTGAGCGTTGAGCCGTTGGACAAGCAGGCGCTCTTTAAAGCGGCCGCCGTATTCGGCCAAACCGCCAGCGCTCATTATGCCTAAGAAGGCAAAAATGGCGACTAGCGGCAACATTGAGCTGCCGCCGCGCTGGTGAGCTGGCGGGTTGTTAGTCTTACCGGTGTTAGCACCAAGCACAAAGTTTTTGCTGTTGGAGTTATCGTTACCGGACTGAGAGTTATTGTTGCTAACAGCGCTCAATTGGTAACCGCCGTCTTTCGGTATGAATTGGAAGACTTTGGCAGCCGCCGGTACGCTGCTGGAGCTATAGCCCGGAAGTCCGGACTCTGCCAGCGCCTTAGTCAGTTCGCCGGCATCAGTGTTGATGCCGAAGCTGCCGTGCCAAGTACCAAAGACGTTGATGAACAGGAAGCCGAACCAGTCGGTCAGCGATAGCTGGCTGTTGATGACGTTGGCCAGATTGGCGCTGGCCGTGGCATCACCGCTGGTGGCGTCGCCAGCATTGGTGTTCTGTGTCACACCGACGCCTCCGGAACGGGCATTAATGTCCAGGTTATTGTTAATGGTGTTGGTTGAACTGTCATTGATTTTGGCGTTGTTTCTAACCGAGTCACTGATCTGGCAGGAGCCGCCGCAGTAGGCCGCCGAGTTGCTGCCGGCCGGCGCGTCAACAATCAGGCCAACCCACTGACCAAGGACATTGACAAACACCATCAGGCTGTTGGCACCGACTACCTGCCGGCCGGTCAAGTTAAAGACCGTCAGGTTGGTTGAGGCGTTGCCGCTGGTGGCATTGCCGGCCTTGGTGTTCTGCGCCATATTGACGTTGCCGGAAGCGGCGCTCAAATTGACATCGTTATTAATGGTCTGGTTGCTCCCCAGATTGGCGACCACGTTGTTGACCTGCTGTTGGCTGAGGTTAACCGTCGATTGCGGCGCACCGCTGGCAATCAGCTGGTCAAGGAAGTTCGGCGGCAGCAGGATATCGCCGTTTAAGTTGCCGTTAATGTTGAGTACGCCCAGGAACGACTGGCCGGCGGTAATCGCCGTGTTGATCATATTGACTAGGTTGGCCACGGCGTTGGCATTGCCGCTGGTGGCATTGCCGGCCTTGGTGTTCTGCGCCATATTGACGTTGCCGCTGGTGGCATCAAGCTTGATATCATTGTTGATCAGGCCGCTGCCCTGAGAATTAACCGTCAGGTTGTTATCAGTTTGATTGTTGACGGTGTTGACCGAGCCGGGTCCGGTGGTATTGATTTGCGATGGGTCAAGATATAGGTCGCCAGTAACGTCACCGTTGATGTTGGCCGTAAAGACCATTATGTCCTGAGCCGGCTGCAGGTTGAAGGTTGATTGCAGCAGGTTCAATATATTGGTGACATCGGTGGCGTTGCCGCTGGTGGCGTTGCTGGCCACCGTGTTGCCCTGCAGCGTGGCGTTGCCGGATAGGGCGGTCTGGTTGACGCCGTTATTCAGCTGAGCGTCGTAGTTAAGGTTTAAGAGCGCGCTGCTCTGGTTGTTATTATTAATTGAATTGGCCGAGTCCGGGCCGCTGCCGGAAATGCTGCTGTCTGCCGAAGCCGAATCAGCCGCCACCGCGGCAGAGTTGGTGGTAGCGGCCGGCGGATCAGCCGGCTTTATGGTAACTACCGATTTATATTTACCCTCTGAGGCAACATATACCCAAGTAGTGGATTCGTAGTTGCCGGTTGCCGGATTAAGTACATATTCGGTTGAAAATTTTGGGGTGTAAACCTTGGTTACCGGGTTCCATGTATAATAATCGTTTTCCCATAGGCAGGTCATGTCATTGAATTTATAAGTTCCGGCCGAAGAGCCGGTCGGAGCGGTGGTGCCGGATACATTTGGGCACACTGGTTTAACAGCGGAATCCGCCGGCGGGGCGCTTTCGGCCAAGACACCGATCGGGTAGGCCGCTAACAAAAGAGTTGATAGGACCAGACTGATTATAGATTTCGCCAGCTTACTAGCCATGGGAACACCTCTCAATACCACCTCGTTTAGGGCTGTTATATCTTTAGTTGAATGATCTTTGGCACCCGCATTCGGTGGGAAACCTATTGACTAGGCCTCCCACCTGTTGGGTGCGTTCTTTAAGCGTTTAAGAAACCGCTAAGCCGAGATTTTTGGCTTATTAGTTAGCTACGCTCAGGTTGAACGAAGAGCTGTTGCTGTTAGAAGCGTTGCCGCTTGTAGCAGAACCGGCGTTGGTGTTCTTTTCAACCTCAACGCTGCCGCTGGTAGCGACTTGCGTGTTGGTGTTGGTGACACAAATGGTGTTGTCGTTGTCAACATCCAGCTTGTTGATGTTCTTGTTGACAATCACATTGTTTGAATTGGCACCAGTCGTGTCAATTGAACCACCACTGGCTGGGTCGCTGGAGCCCCAAGACCAACCGGCCAGACCATCGTTACTAACGCTAACTGTAGCGCTCAGCGAATTGCCGTTGCTGGCATTGCCGCTGGCAGCATTGCCGGCGTTAGTGTTCTTTTTAACGTCAACCTCGCCAGAATAGGCATTTTGGTTGTTGTTGTTGGACAAGCGCAGGTGGTTGTCGTTGTCAACCTCCGCCTTGTTGATGTTTTTTGTTATTACTTTGTTGTCCGAATTGTAACCAGTGTTATCAATCGAACCTCCGCTTTGGGCAGCAGCAATACCGGTCGTTAGACTGGCTCCCACTGCGGCTGCAGCTGCTAGTTTTAGTAACTTATTCATAAAGTTACTCCTTCCTTTTAGGTTATTAATATTACCCCGGGTATTGCTACCCGACTTTGAGCGGCTGGTCTTGATTAAATCTAACCACTCAAAGCCGAGAAACAAACAAAAAACTTCCTTACATATCGCCTCCCCAGAAATCTTGATCAACGCCCTGCCGGACACTGGTGTTGCTGCTGGAGTTGATATTCAGGTTGCTATGCACATAGCTACGATTATTGCTGGAACCCGAGGAGTTGTTTTGGACGTTTACATCAATCGTTGTCGTGCCGTTGCCGTCATTAATGACTTTATGGACCGACCCCTCGGACGGTATGGCCACGTCTTGTCCGTTGACATTAACATTAATATCGGCGCTGGAGCTGTTCACGGCGCCGGTGGTCGGCACTGCCGCATCAAGCGGCGCTGGGGTGTTACTTTGAACTTCAAGTAAAGCTTGGTTATCGGTCTGAGCCGGCGGCAGCAGACCGGTGGCCGGCGCATTGACGGCACCAACCGTCTGCCACACAAAGACGCCAAATAGCGCCGTCGCGAGACCGGCAATTTTGCCAAATTTTAGTTTTTTATTTTTAAGGGGGGCAAACATCAGCAAGCTGTTTTGGATTTTTTTTAGATTATTGCCAAACCAAGTGTTCATATTTCTCCTGTATGCCCACCCGTTTAACTTGAACTTGAGTAAATTGTAACATACTTTAATAAAACAAAAGCAAATTATATTGATGTGAAATTCTTCACAGTTTTACCGCTGTTAATAGCATATTTATGTTTAAAAGTCGCGCCTCTTTGATAAGTTTTATGGCCGCCTACCGAGCCGCTAAAGACCAGATATATAAAAATTGCTTGCCCTGCGCCTTTTTCTAATTCAGAGTTCTGGTGGAGATACAGGGACTCGAACCCTGGACCCCCTGCTTGCAAAGCAGGTGCTCTAGCCAACTGAGCTATATCCCCAAGGCTCACCTTCGGCGAGCATTTAACAATTCACGGTTTTCAATTCACAATTACGGAAACAATTTCCTTAAAATGTAAATTGCTAAATGATAATTGCTGATTGTCCGCCTTTGGCGGGCTTGGTGGGGCTGCCAGGACTTGAACCTGGGACCTCGTCATTATCAGTGACGCGCTCTAACCAGCTGAGCTACAGCCCCCCGTATACCACCGAACCGTTTCGCAACAGGGGTATTGTACCGAAGATTGCTAGCTCTACGCAAACTTAATTAGCAAAATAAAAGACGCCCCCTAAAACGCGGGCGTCTTTATTGAAAACTTGGTAGTGCAAATCTAACGTTTTTTTAGAACCTTCTCCATATATAAACGGTCGGTTCCATTTCCGTTTACGAAGATCAACCGTACCTCGTGCTCCGCACGAGAATTAACATTTTACAAGTTTACATTTCACAATTATTTAACAATTTACATTTATCAGTGCATCTGCAATGGAAAATGGAAAATGGTAAATTAATGGTTAATGGTAAATGGTAAATGGTAAATCTCGTGCGAAGCACGGGTTATTACTCCCTAGAAAGGAGGTAATCCATCCGCACGTTCTCGTACGGATACCTTGTTACGACTTAGTCCCAATCATCTCCCCTACCTTAGACCCCGCGCCGCTACCGCGCGCGGAAATTTCACAATTTACATTTAACATTTGCCAAGTTATTTAACAATTAGCATTTAACAAACTGATTTGTCTGGAAAATGAGAAATGGAAAATGAATGGAAAATGAGAAATGGAAAATGAAAGTTCCGCATAATTGCGCAGCAATGGTGCGGGGGCTTCGGGTATTGGCGACTTTCATGACTTGACGGGCGGTGTGTACAAGACCCGGGAACGTATTCACGGTAGTATGCTGACCTACCGTTACTAGCGATTCCAGCTTCATGCAGGCGAGTTTCAGCCTGCAATCCGAACTTGGACCGGCTTTGATGGGATTTGCTCCCCCTCGCGGGTTGGCAGCCCTCTGTACCGGCCATTGTAGCGTGTTTGTAGCCCAAGGTGTAAGGGTAATACTGACCTGACATCATCCCCTCCTTCCTCCCCGTTACCGGGGCAGTCTGGCTA
>PFEG01000027.1:10406-13536 GCA_002793885.1 Candidatus Saccharibacteria bacterium CG10_big_fil_rev_8_21_14_0_10_47_8 | reverse complement strand
CACTCGCACTGTTGGGGTAGTGAGCAGTTACGCCGAGGCGTGAAGAGGTCCGTCCTTGGGTAGAAATTAGTCGACTCGGGCGTCTTGGTTGAGGAGTCGCTGCCTCATCTGCGCGAACCGGCGCTGTTGCTCCAGAGCAACCTGTTCGGGTGTTTTTTCAACAGTTGCAAGACCACTGCTCTGTCCACCGCTGTGCATACTGTTGTTGGGTTTTTCAGCACGGCCGCCAATAATATTTACTACCGGAATGACGATCGGGCTGTGCTGGGTCTGCTCATACAGAAAGTGGGTAACATAATCTTTAAGCTCGGCCTTAAAGCGGTCCAGATCAATGCGTTTAAAGCGCTGAGCAACCGCCCGGCGTAGTTCGGTGCGAAAGGCGTTCATTAGCTCCTCGTTATCCTTCATGTAGATGAAACCACGGCTAATAATATCCGGGCTGGTAAGCAGTGAGCCGTTTTTCTTATCGATTGTCAGGACCACAGCTACCAGGCCTTCTTCGGCCAGCAGCACGCGGTCTTTAACTACCACCGTACTAACAATCGCACCGGTCTGATCCACTAAGACCGTACCGTGCGGTACTTCGCCAACAACCTCAATCTTATCTTTGCTGATAGCAATTACATCACCGTTACTGGCGTTGACGGTGTTCTTGCGTGGAATGCCCTGCTCTATAGCAATATCAATATGATATTTTTTAGCGGTAAAGTCTCCGTAAATAGGCATGAAGAACTTGGGCCGCACCATGTTGATCATGTCGGCGTATTCGTCTATGCTGGCATGTCCACTTACGTGCAGCGGGCCGCAGTTATCGAGAGCATGGCTCTCATGGCGATAAACATGCACGCCTTTGCGCATAAATTCGTCCACCATCGCCCGGATAAGAGCGTCATTGCCGGTATATGGAATTGGGTTACTAGACAAAATAACAGTGTCCTGGCTTTCCAGCTTTACGTACTTATGATCGCCTGTGCTCATACGTTGAAGCGCCGAATTAGGTTCGGCCTGGCTACCGGTACAGACCACCACTACATCCTGGGGATTCATGCTGGCCACGTTGGCAATCGGTACAAAGGTACCCTTTGGTATCTTCATATAGCCGTTGCGCACAGCCATTTCAAGCGTGCTTACCAGGCTCCTGCCATCTAGCGCAATCTTGCGGTTATGGTGCACCGCCGAGTTGACGATCATCTGTACGCGATTGACGTTGGTGGAGAACATGGCTACGAAAATACGGCCCGGAGCGCCGTCCATGATGTCTATGAAGCTTTTTTCTATAGTGCTTTCACTTGGCGTCCGTCCGAGACGCTCGGTAGTGGTGCTCTCGCTCATCAGTAGCAATACACCTTCTTTACCCAGCGCCTCCAGACGTTCGATATCAGTTCTCTCGTGGTCCAGCGGGTTAGGATCCAGGCGGAAGTCGCCGGTGTTAATGACCCGGCCGACAGGTGTATCAATGACTATCGATGTACTACCGGGGATGGAGTGTGTAACGCGTAACAGTTCCACAAAGAAAATGCCGATTTTAAGACGTTCGTGGGTGCTCTCATTCATGATGACGGTTTTAAGCTCAAAGCCATCGGGCATCGGCAGGCCGAAGTTTTGAAATATCTCCTCCACTCTGCCAATAGTAAAACGGCTGCCGTAGACCGGCACATTGTATTTAGACAGAATGTGCGGCAGAGCACCCATATGGTCCAGGTGGCCGTGCGTGATAACAAAGGCCTTTATCTTGTTTTTTATCTGGTCCAGATAGGCGGTGTCGGCAATACCGTAGTTAATACCTGGCAAATCAATCCCCAGGTCGTTGCCACAATCGATGACAATAGCATCGTTAGCGTATTCAATAACCATCATATTCTTCGCCCCGCCCTCATCCATACCGCCCAGTCCGGTAATTTTTAGACGCGGGTTATCGTTTATGATATTGGCCCGGCGGGGCTGAGGTTGTTCGCCGCCACTCGTTGAAGCGTCCAGATATTGGCTGGCGACGCGGTTAGCGTCCTGCACGGTTCTTTTTTGGGCACGAATAGCCGCTCCGCGGCTGACGTTACGGCCAGTTGAAGTTACCAGGCTACGTCCACGTGGTGGGCCGGCCTGCCTCCTAACAGGGCTAGCGGCGGCGCTGCCTGTTTTGACTTGTTTTTGGTTGTTTTTTGGATTCATATTTTAGTTAAGTCTCCTAAACTTTTCGTTGAAAAGTTTGGCGGCTGAATTCCTTTCTTATATTTAAGTTCATTTAAAATTAATTCCTTTATTTAATTTGCGCTAAAATGTGCGGGATTCGAGCGAAATCGTCGATTAGAGTTTGCCTCATCGAACCATTATAGAGAGCTGCAGCCGGGTGAAATAAAGGCAGCACAACCCAAGCCGCGACTTGGCTGTCGCTTTTTTTCATTCCCAATTCTGAATTCTTTATTCTAATTCTCTTGGGCTGGCCGTGCACGTTACTGATACGCACGTTGGGCAGAAACGATTCCATGCTATGTCTGCCCAAAGTTACTATCAGCTTTGGATGTATCGCGACTATCTGCTTCCATAGATACGGTAAAAACACCGTTTTTTCAGATGGCAGCGGGTCGCGATTGTCCGGCGGGCGATATTTGACGATATTGGTGATATAAACGTCTTGCCTCTTTAAACTAATACCTTCCAGCATCTCGTTTAAGAATTTACCAGCGGCACCCACGAACGGTAAGCCTTGCAGGTCCTCATTCTTGCCTGGCGCCTCGCCGATAAATACTATTTCCGAGTCAGGGCTTCCGTCGCCAAATACCAGCTGGGTAGCGCTAGCTGCCAGCTCCGGACAGATATTTTGGGCCAGAATGTCACCTTTAATATCTTCTAAGAGTTCGAGCTTTGACTTATCCTTTTTCATTGAAAATTGGTTATTGATAATTCATTGTTAATTGATAATTGAAAAATGTAAATTGACTGCAACTAACGTGGAAACAGATAGCGTACGCCATGCTTTAGCTGTACGAACGCCCAAACTAAGAAGAAGAAAGCCAGGCCGTACGTCAGCCAGGCGCCGGAATCAATCGCCCATGACGCGAAACCGTAGGCTAAGCCGACAAAAACAAGTGCCAAAACAGCACGAATCCACCATCTATGCATTAAGTCCTGTTCA
>PFEG01000027.1:5919-10379 GCA_002793885.1 Candidatus Saccharibacteria bacterium CG10_big_fil_rev_8_21_14_0_10_47_8 | reverse complement strand
CTCTTCTTGGCATTATTATTTTCCCTTTGTGCGGCTTTCCCCGCCACTAAAATCTTGATGTTATGAAATAGGGATATTCTCCCTCTTCTCCACTCATGATTTAGTACGGGACTTCGCGGCATTACTTATTATTTCTTTCTCGAGTTGCTGCTCGCATACTCAATTGTAACCTACCTCTCTCATCTATAGAGACCAGCTTAACTGTTACCTTCTCGCCCTCCTTTAACACATCACTGGGCTTTTCCACCCGTTCTTCACGTATCTCGGACACGTGTACCAGGCCCTCTTTGCCGGGCATGATTTCTACAAACGCTCCAAAGTCCAAAATACTTACCACCCGGCAGTCCTCGTAGATTTTACCGACTTCCGGCTCGGCGGTTATGCTGTTTATCCATTCGATGGCCGCGTTGATGCTGGTCTTATCGGGACTGGCGATTGTAATCGTACCGTCATCTTTGATATCGATTTCGGTGGCAGTCTCGGCGGTAATTCTTTGGATAATTTCACCGCCTTTGCCGATAACTTCACGTATCTTTTCCGGGTTAATTTTGATAGCCTCGACGCGCGGCGCGTACGGGCTCATTTCTTTTCTTGGCTCTGGCATGGTTTGCAACATATGCTCCAATATCTGAAGACGGCCTTTTTTGCCCTGCTCCAGCGCTTCGGCCAGTACTTCAACCGGTAGACCGTGGACTTTCATATCCATCTGCAAAGCAGTGATGCCTTTGGCAGTTCCGGTTACCTTAAAGTCCATGTCCCCGGCAAAGTCTTCGGCGTCGGCGATATCGCTTAGAATATAGGGTTTGTCACCTTCCATGATCAGACCCATAGCTATTCCGCTCACCGGGGCCTTAAGCGGCACACCGGCGTCCATCAGCGCCAAACAGCTGGAACAAGTAGCCGCCATGCTGGTACTGCCATTCTGGCTCATAATTTCGGTTACCGACCGAATGGTGTAAGGAAACTCGGTTTCATCGGGCAACACTGCCATAAGCGCCCGCTCGGCCAGATAGCCATGGCCAATTTCACGGCGGCCGGGACTGCCTAAGCGCCGTACTTCACCCACCGTATAACCGGGGGCGTTGTAATGATGCAAGTAGCGCCGTTCGCCGTTTCTTTCCATGGTATCAACCAATTGTACGTACGACAGCGATGCCAAAGTTACGATGTTCATAGCCTGAGTCAAGCCTCGGCTGAACAGGCTGGAACCGTGAGCCCGCGGCAAAAAGCCAACCTCGCTGGAAAGCGGGCGGATCTCGGTAAACTTGCGGCCATCAGGACGCACGCTATCTTTTATAATCCCAGCCCGTACATCTTTATGAAGCGCCATGATAAAGGCCTCATCATAATCACTTTTGTGCTCAGAAAACTCCTCGCCCAATTCTTTTTCAAACGCTTCGTGCATCTTCACACGCAACTCATTCACCAGGTCGTTACGCTCCGGATATGGCGCACGTAAGCCTTCACCCAACTTATCTTCTAGCCATTTGTCTACGCGGGTAATGATAGCCTCATCGGGCAGAATAAGCTCATACTTCTGCTTCATCGGGACAGTCTTTTTAACCAGTTCTTCCTGCAAAACAATTGCCGGCTGGATAGCTTTATGCGCATACTCCATAGCCTGTGTTATCTGCTGCTCGCTAACTTCACGGGCGCCAGCTTCTACCATCATGATGGCATCGCGGGTTCCGGCAACTACCAGGTCTAGATCGCCGCTTTCTAAAGCCTCGGTGCTAGTGAAAGCCTTAGGCTCGCCATTTACCAAACCCATGCGGACACTAGCCACGGGACCTTCAAACGGCACTCCAGTTAGCATAAAGGCAGCGCTCATGGCTATCATAGCTACTGAATCCGGACGAAAGCCAGGATCTAGGCTCAATACAGAGGCCACGCCTTGTACTTCATGCCTATAGCCCTTCGGCCACAAAGGCCGGATAGGACGGTCAATCAAGCGGCTGATCAGTACAGCTTCATCACTGGGTCGGCCTTCTCGTTTAATATAGCGGCTGCCGCTGATTTTGCCGGCTGCATAAAACTTTTCTTCATAATCGATGCTTAATGGAAAGTAGTCCATGCTGCTAACCGGCTCGGGGCTCACCATAGCTGTGCCCAGCACAACCGTGTCGCCGTAACGCGCCACAACTGACGCGCTGGTTCTAAAACCAACACGACCGACTTCCAGGGTCAATTGCTTACCGCAAAAGTCCGTGGACACACTAATTATTTTTTTACCTAAGGGGTTGATGGTCTCAGCCATACATATCCTTTCTTAAGGCTGGTAACAGGGTTCAAATGTCCGTATGTAACGGAAACCTGTACTCTATTACCTGCCATTATTTATCATTTTTACAATTTACAATTCACATTTATTTATCAGTTTTCATTTATCATTATCTGAATAATATCATCCGTTAAATCAATGAAAAATGTGAAATGAAAGCGCTAGCGCCTGATGCCAAGCTTTTTAATCAAAGCAAGATAGGCTTCGCCGTCTTTTGCGGCGATGTACTTAAGGTGTCGCTTACGCTGGCCAACCAGCTGCAATAAACCCCTGCGGGCAGCAAAGTCCTTCTTGTTCACCTTCAAGTGCGCGGTCAATTCGGTAATACGGGCGGTCGCGATACCAACCTGTACGGCGGCCGATCCGGTGTCGGTTTTGTGGGCAGCGAGGTCAGAGATGACCTTAGCCTTTTTCTCACTTGTTATCATTGTTGGCCATAACTATAGCAAATTACTCCTTGTTTAGCAATATGTAACTTATTACACCACATTTTCCCTATTTACAGGGTGCCACCCTGTAATCATCCCTGTAACCCTAAATTACATTGGTTGCTTCATGCCCTTCTGAGTCCTTTTGGTATTTCAAAACCTGGTTGGCAGACAAACTCTTCTAGCCCTTGCGTCTCTACTAGAGAAATAGGTTGGTCATTTAAGCCCATACTTCTACTAATCTAGCATTTGGAATAGAAACTTCGGTAATTTTTTTTATGGATTGCTGTGCTCTATCAATCAATTGCTGTACAGTTCCGCCAGAATCAATAAAAGCTGCGCGGCCTATACCCGCTTGTTTTTCTTCTTCCATCTTGCCATAAACATCACCAATGTCGTACCTTCTTATAATCCCGTCAGATCCCAGTCGGTAGTTAAACATGTCTCTCCCGAAGCCTTTGACATTTTTTTGGATACTAAGTGATTTTCTTATTTCTTCTGCTGACTCCCAATGATCGCTTGGCGGTCTTTCCTCTGTCTTGCTATCAACACCTAGCGTCCATACTACGTCTTCATTTTCTCGTCTTTCCAAAACAAGGCTGTCTTTTTCTAGCCCCAGGATAGAAGAAAAATACGCTACCTGGGAAGCATTATTTAATAACGTGTCTTCAACCAGAGCCCTAAATTTCTCTGATACTAACTCTCTCTCTCTGCTATCTACTTCAGGTTGGAAGCCATCAAATGGAACAATAAAGTCTAACGGTTGTTTATGGCTATCTTGAGGGAGTTGTTCGTGTCCTGGCATTTCATCTTTTTTTTTAAAGTTAGCTATTGTTTTTTGTTAGGTATGTAAACATACTATCACACCTTTGCCTATATGTCAATATAGCGTTATTCATAAAACCACACATCCCCCAACGAGAATCTTCGATTTTCTTTATGAATAATCCTTTAAATCCATTTTAGAGTTTTGATACGGTACCCGGAGTAAGCTCCTCAAGATTGATAGCATCTTTAACATTAAAACTACCGACCTCGGTGCGGCGGAGGGCAGACAGATAGGCGCTGGTGCCCAGTTTTTGGCCGATATCTTCGGTCAGGGTGCGGATGTAGGTGCCGGATGATACTTCGGCGATAAGTTTAAGCTTAGGATATTTATATTCTGTAACCTGTAACCTGTGCACTGTAACCTCTACAGGTTCTAGTTTTACCTCTTTGCCGGCCCTGGCTAGTTTATAAGCTCTCTGGCCGTCTACCTTTTTGGCGCTGTATGCAGGAGGCATTTGCATGTATTTGCCCTTAAACTGTCTCAAAACAGCCTTAACTTGCTCTCCGGATGGTTTTTCACTGTCACCTGTAACCTGTCCACTGTAACCTGTTATCATGCCTTCTGGGTCGCCAGTGGTACTAGTTTTACCCAAAGTCACCTCTGCTTCATAGGTTTTATCCAACTTGCTAAACTCAGCCGCGCGTTTGGTGTAGCTACCCACAACTAGAATAAGTAACCCCGTAGCAAAAGGATCCAGCGTGCCGGTATGCCCCACTTTCACCTTTTGTGAAGAAGCTGAAAGCTGAAAGCTAGTAGCTAAAGGCTTCTTGTCCGAGCTTTCTGCTTTAAGCTTTGAGCTTTGAGCTTGTCGCAAAATGCTGCGCACTTTTGCGACGACATCGTGCGAGGTCCAGCCAGCCGGTTTATCAACCAGCAAAATTCCATCCATAAAAAGAAGTATAGACTACTGCTGTTGCGGAGA
>PFEG01000027.1:0-5880 GCA_002793885.1 Candidatus Saccharibacteria bacterium CG10_big_fil_rev_8_21_14_0_10_47_8 | reverse complement strand
CCTGGGACGCCGGACCCGGCATATCAGCGCCAGGCAGAGGTAGGCTGGGTGTCCCACTGGCCGGAGGCGCGGCTGGAGCCGGCTGCTCCGGAACGTGGATATCGGCGCCCAGCGGCTGAGCGTTCAAGGAGCTTACCGGCGGAGCGAATGACGGATCAAAAGGCGTTGCGGCCAAAGCGTTATCTACGGCGCTGCGGGCGCTATCGACGCCAGGTGTAGGTGGTGGTTGCTGTGGTGAGCCTGGGGGCTGAACCGTGGCGCTGTGGCCAAAAGCGCCAGCCACATCCGCTGAGTTCTCCAAGGCGTCCATCGGCGCGGTGTTATAAGGGTCATGCCACTCAGGCTCAGTATTAGCTGTAAATGCCGCGGACATAGACGGTTGATGACTAAAGGGGTCCAATAGAGTGTGTGCTCCAGGCAGCGGCAAAGCCGAAGAATCGAACGGCTTTATTACTGTTGGGTCGGGAGCAATCCTGGAATCCCGCTCAACAGCCGGAGGAGGCGGCAGGAGTGGACTTATAGCCGGAATATAGTCCGGTGGCGGTGTTAGGGCTACCGGAGGCGGTGATTGCACTGGCGGTATCGGTTCCAGGCCAAGATCGTTTTCTTGCTTGTCGCGCTGGTTCTTGAGCTTATCAACCTCGGCTTTCAGGTCGTCCGTAGTCTTTAAGTTACCCTGTTCATCAATATGTATCTCGCTTGGATTGATATCTACTTCCGGGCTGTCCGGTTTGGCGGGCTCGTGCGACACATTTAGGATACCCTCCGTTTTGGGGGGAGGTGGAGGTGGCTTAACTGAAGCCGGAGCGGCAGCGTGCGGTGGCGGCGGAGGTGGCGGAGTCTCCAACTCTTTGGCTATTAGCTGCTGGTTGGCACCGGCAGCCATCAACTGGGCAGCCATGGTCATAACTTTGGGAGTCGTTTTGGTGTTTCTAAACCGCCCGGTTTCGGCCACTATACCTGTTAAAAAGGCCGTGGCGATCTGATTATCTATCAGGCCGGTACCAAAAGCTTCAGAGATACTAACCAACATTTCCGATAAACTGCTGGCCCCTGGGTCTTTCCAGTTAATCTGTCCGAGGTTTGGCGGGTTGCCCAGCCCGGCGTTAATGGAAATTACGGTGGCATCATGCAAAATACGCCCATGCGCGGTGATAGCGGCGTCTATCTGGCTGCGATCAGCAACCCCCAGCGCCATAACGGCTTCAACATTAAAATCGCCCTGCCCAAAAACCAGGTCTTTCTCGCTTAAACTGGTGCGGTACGGTGTTATAAAGATGCGTACCACCTGGTCTTCAACCTTATAGCGCAACTTGTCGGCTTTAGCCTTATCTAAGCTGATTATAAAATCGCGCAGGCTATCGGTGTTAGTCTCGATTGTTTTTTCGGGCTTTAAAAACTCTAGGGTAGATGGAATTTTGCCCGAGAATACCGCCGTAGCATGTTTGTTCATGCGGTTAAGCAGTAAGGTTAAGCCCACGCAAGCCGCCAATTGGTCAACCGACGGGTTAGTACTAACCGTCACCAATATCTTATTGGCTTGTTTTACCCGCTCTACTACCTGTTGTTTGGCTGCCGCGTCCATGTGTATATTTTTTAAGGGTTTTTGATTTTAATAACTTCTGTCGCAAGATTACCATAACCGTATCAGCAGCGCAAGAGGTTTTTACCCTTGCATGATAGTTCTTTGAAAAAGAAGACTAAAAGAAGACTGAAGTTTGGTAACTCAAAGTGGTAATACCCTTTACAAAAAAAGGTGTCCAAGTTATAGTCTTTATCTGTATCTAAAGCTGTTAAGAGTAATCAGAAGGAAAGTTTAATGCCCATCATCAAATCGGCCCGTAAACGTGTCAAGGTGGCTGCCAAAGCCAAATCCCGCAACGCCCGCACTAAGCGAAATTTGCGTGACTCTTTAAAGTCTTTTACCAAAGCCCTGTCTGATGGCAAAGCTGCCGAAATCGCTAAAGCCGAACGCGCTGTTATGAGCGCCATTGATACGGCTGCTAAAAAAGATGTTATTCACCGCAACAAAGCTGCCCGCCAAAAGTCTCAAATTTCCAGTAGAGTCAAAGCCGCTGGGGTTAAGCCCGCAAAAGCCGTGCCAAAAAAAGCAGCTGCCAAAAAACCAGGTGCCAAGAAGTCGGTTGCCAAAAAAACAGCTGTTAAAAAGCCCGCGACCAAGAAATAAGCTTTGGGTACTCTTTTTTACAGAGTTACTACGATGTAGTTTTTTAGGGCCTCATCTAAGTCCAAAGGTGTGGTTTTACTCTTATAATCAATGCTCAGGGCTTCGGTAACTAGGTTTTTAAGCCCGTCATTACTTAGCCTGCTAGCCAACCCCCTGGCCTTTTCTATAGGATAAGCCTTCATGCCGGAATCAGCCGCAATTTGGCTTGGCGTTCTCTTTCCGGCATTTTTAGCCAGAGCTATCAATTGCAATTGCCAGGCTATCATGCCGATAATCAGCTGTGGCTCAACTTTTTGAGCGCGCTGTTCGTCATAAAGCTTCAGGGCCCGCTTTTTATTGCCGGAAAAGGCCATGTCTAAAAGATCAAAAACTTTGCTATGGGACGTTGGCTCAGTTAATAAATCTATACTGGCGCGTGTAACTTCAAGCTTGTATGTAAGCAGTTTGTTAAGTTCGTTTACCAGCAAGGTTTGGTTCGTGCCTACTCGCTCAATTAGATAATTAGCATCCCCCCTTTCCAGGGTCGCACCCTGGAAATTAGTCTGGTCGACCAGCCACTTAGCTAGGCTTTGATGGTCTAGCTCGTTAAATTCTTCAAACATAGTTTGGTTTTTTAACACCTTAAAATAGGCCGTTCGCTTGTCTACTTGCGGCTCGTAAAAAACTGCGTTCGTTGTTTCGCCAATTGAGCTAATTATTTGTTCAACATGCTCCGCAAGTTCTTTATTCAATCCACCACTCCTGACCACTACTAATTTCTGCTGTGCCAGAAATGGCAGGCTCTGTAGCCCCTCAATTATTGCTACTGCTTCATCTTCCTCCCCATCAAACTTTTCAAGCGCCAATTCACCATATTTACTAACAAAATCACAAGTTAGTTCATTCAGTCTTTGTCTTATCGCAAAGCTATTGTTCCCAGTTAAAGTAATTATCATTTTGGTGCCTTCTGGCAATGCGGACAAATATGTGTACCCCGCCCAGCCACCCGGATTTTTTCAATTATCGTTCCGCACCTGGGGCACGGCTGGCCCTCGCGCCTAAAAACCTGGGCAAAGCTTAAATAACTGCCCTTTTTACCGTTTGCATCCACGTAGTTGCGGTCGGTACTGCCGCCTTTGGTAATGCTAAGTTGTAACACTTGCCGAAGGTCACTATGCAACGCTACCAGCTTGGTGCGCGATACTCTGCCTACAGGAGTTAAAGGGTGAATTTTAGCCATGAACAGTGACTCGTCAGCGTAGATATTGCCGACCCCGGCCAGCATTGTTTGATCCAGCAAAACGGCTTTGATATTACTGTTTTTCCGCCGATATAAGGCTTCGATAAATTTGGCAGCCGTAAAATCATCATCCAGCGGTTCTGGCCCAATATCTTTAAAGAAATCAAGTTCTGGTACTTGGGCGGTCGGCAGTAAGCGCATCCAGCCAAACTTGCGTTGATCATTGAAGAAAAGTTTGGAATTATCGGAGAAATCGATCTTAACTCTGGTACTTTTATCTGGGAGCTTACCAACCAACGAGTCATTTGGGTGGCCACCTCCAAATTTTTCTTCAGCTATTAGCTTAGAGCTCTTAGCTTTTAGCTTGTCGGTAGAGCCGACATATACCAGCTGGCCGGTCATCTTAAGATGTATGACCAATGAGTAGTTGCTGGATAGCTCAATAATCAGCACTTTAGCGCGCCGTCTTACATGGACTATTTTAGCCTTGAGTAAAAACTTAGCCGTATCGGAGGGCGAGTTGGGAAATGACTTAGGCCAATCATGCCACACATCTTCAATTACTCGCCCAGGTAGCAGCTTGGCAAGACCTACTCTTATTATCTCAACTTCAGGAAGTTCTGGCATACCCTAATTATACAAGTGGAATGCCCGGACCCAAGTTTCGCAATTAGATTCAGTATTACTGTCTTTTCTTGTTAGGATAGAAGTTAAATGTAAAATTATTGATAATTGAAAAATGAAAATTGTTAACTGCCCAGCTATACTGGGCTATATGGATAGCTTGCAGGATATTTTAGGCAAAAAAAACTTCACCCCGCCAAATGAGATTACAGCTATACGTAATTACGTGCAGCGCCGTTACAAAAGCCGTTGCTATGTAAAGCTGCAGCGTGATGCGGTAATCATTAGTGTCAGGGATTCAGCCCTGGCAGCTACCATTCATCTGGAAAGACAGAGTTTGATGGACGCTTGCGGTATAACTAGGCGCCTTGTTATACGTACCGGCTCACTTAACTAATGTATCCGAACACATTATTAAGGCTTTAATAAGGTTTCCAACTCATTTTTCATTTGTGGGAAGTTCTGGTACCAAACAGCCTGCATCCCAACAGCTTGAGCCCCTTCGCAATGAGTCTTTTTATCGTCTATAAAAATACACTCTTCAGGCAAGACACCCAATTTTTTAGAGGTCATGAGGTAAATCTCTGCGGTTGGCTTAATCATACCTACCTCAGCGGAAATAATCCGTTCGTCAAAATACTTATTTAGCCGGTCGTGACCAAGTTTACGCTCTAAAGACCCTAAATTAGCGTTACTCAACACCGCGATTTTGTAGTTATGTTTTAATCTTTCTATATAATCAAGCAGCTCATCGTTTGGACGCTCTGCTTCCTGCATAGCCTTTTCGTATCGCTCCAGACTTATACCTATTTTCTTTGTTATAGCACGCCTGAAGTCTGCTGGAGTTATAAGCCCAAGACTAGTGCGATCTAACAGATCGCTGAGAAACTGTTTGTCTTTAATAGGGTCACCACCAGCGTATCGATAGGTTTCGTTAAATCCCCTGCCGACTACCACACCAAAAAAGTCAAAAATTACAGCCCTAATCACCATGCAGTCCCAAAAAAACCTGCCCCGCCCCAAATCCTGAATGAAGAAGAGGGTGAATAACCCTATTTCGGAATCTCAAGATATTGGTGTGTGGGTCAAAAATTATGGCTTTTATCACGCTTAAAACTATAGCACCAGACAGCCTATAAGCACCTGAACATTCATGTGAGAGCTCCCATGTGAAAGGTGAGACCTCTCACATCCTACAATCTCCCACATTGTGAGAGGTCTCACCTTTCACATGGGAGCTAGAGAATGACACGGGTGGTGAGTTTATTGTAATCTGTTATCTGGGCTTTGAATAGTGATTGCAGCTGCACGGAATTGCCACCCAGAGTGCCTATACCACTACAGCTGGAAGACCATAGGCGGGATATTGAGTCGCCGCTATCATTGAGCTCAAATATGTAGCGGAATCCAAGCGGGCATTTTCCGCGTTCATCAGCAATCTTATATTTATTGCTTTTTGTAGTGAAACCAACTCCGTTAATGGCTCTTAAAAATACATCATAAGCAGCCTGGTTGTTGGCAAAGTTGTGGGTCTCTACTAAGTTGTCGTTGTAACCGCCAATTATGTCTAGTTTGCGCTGAAAACGGTCCACACTCACGCGGATCTGGCGGTGCGTATCTTCCCCGTTAATCCGGCCGTCAATGGTCATACTTACAGCGGCTGTGGTAGATGCATAATCGGGCAGAGTTTTAACAGGTTGAGTAGGTGTGGAGGTCTTTTTGCCGCCGCCGCTGAAAATAATTATCAGCAACGCTATAACTAGGATCATAAATCCGGCAAAAGCAATAATATATCGGTTCATAATAACTCTCCCCCTAAGGGATTCAAGCAATATAATAACATATTGCT
>PFEG01000012.1 GCA_002793885.1 Candidatus Saccharibacteria bacterium CG10_big_fil_rev_8_21_14_0_10_47_8 | reverse complement strand
CAGGGCCATCCGGCCCGGGATGAGTATGATACCTTTGTTACGCAGGAGGGCCTAATCGCTCCGGCCCACACCTCCGTAATGCAAAATCGAGTTCTAAAAAACACCAAGCCGCCAGTCCGAGTAGTAATTCCCGGCCGTACATTCCGTAACGAAGATCTGGACGCCCGCCATGAACACACTTTCTACCAGCTGGAGGGCATTTACGTAGACAAGGGTATTAATGCGGGCAACTTAATCGCTACACTTAAGGCTTTTTTGGAAGAGTATTACGGCCAAACCCTGGAAGTTAAAACCCAGCCGTTTTATTTTCCGTTTACGGAACCGAGCTTTGAATTTACCTTATCATGTCCGTTTTGTAGCAAAAAAGGCTGTAATATTTGCAGCCAAAGTGGCTGGATTGAACTGCTGGGCTGCGGCATGATTCACCCCAACGTTTTAAAGGAGGGCGGTATCGACCCAAATGAATATACCGGCTTTGCTTGGGGCTGTGGAATTGACCGCTTGGTGATGATGAAGAACGGTATTGAAGATGTGCGCAACTTTCACTCTGGCAACCTTAACTTTCTGAGGCAATTCTCATGAAAGTCAGTTTAAATTGGGTTAAGAAGTTTACGCAAATTGATCTGCCGGTCGATGAGCTTATCGAAAAAATTGGCGCCCAGCTGGGTGCTGTTGACGAAGTTATTGATCTTGGCAAACGCTACGAAGGTATCGTTGTGGCAAGAGTCGTGTCGTGCGAAAAACACCCCAACGCCAACAAGCTAAAAGTTTGTATGGTGGATGACGTCAAAGCTGTCCAAAATGTGCCGCGTGATGAGCAAGGTTTGGTGCAGGTTGTTTGCGGCGCGCCCAATGTAGCCGAGGGGCAGTTGGTGGCTTGGATTCCGCCTGGCGTAACCGTACCCAGTACTTATGATAAAGATCCGTTTGTCATAGAAAGCCGGGAAATCCGTGGCGTTATAAGTGAGGGCATGCTGGCCAGCCCTAAAGAACTGGCCCTGGGTGATAGCCACGAAGGCCTTTTGGTAATTGATGAAGACGCCAAGCCGGGTGGCTCAATTGCCAAGGTTTACAATCTGGATGATTACATTATTGATATAGAAAATAAGATGTTTACCCACCGGCCGGACTGTTTCGGTATGTTGGGTATTGCCCGTGAGCTGGCTGGCATCCAGGGCCAACCTTTCGAATCGCCAGACTGGTACAAAAAAGATATAACACCACAATTCCCCGATTTACAGGGTGGCACCCTGAAGATACTGAAATTGGAGGTTAAAAACGAAATAACAGATTTAGTGCCACGCTTTTTGGCAGTGGCCATGAGTGATATCGAGGTCAAACCAAGTCCTATATGGCTGCAATCTAAGTTGAGCCGGGTCGGCGTTAGACCGATTAATAATATCGTGGATATAACTAACTTTTTTATGCTCGAAACCGCCCAGCCGCTGCATGCTTATGATTATGACAAGCTTAGAACAGGGACGTTGGGTATCAGACTATCCAGAGAAGGCGAAGGCCTGAAGCTACTTGGCGGTAAAGATATAAAACTGCAAACAGGCGCAATTGTAATTACCGACGGCCGAAAGCCCATAGGGCTGGGCGGCGTGATGGGCGGAGCTGACACAGAAGTTGACGAAAGTACCAAAAACATAGTTTTAGAGTGTGCTACTTTTGACATGAATACTATCCGCAGAACTGCCATGCGATACGGCTTATTCACGGATGCAGCAACTCGTTTCACCAAAGGCCAAAGCCCTCTGCAAAACCTAGCGGTACTAGCAAAGGCGGTCGATGACATCCAAAAAATAGCTGGAGGCAAGATCGTCTCTAAGTTATTAGACGAAAAAGCCGCATTGCCTGAGCTCTCAAAGGTCAAAACTTCGGTGGAATTCATAAACTCCCGGCTAGGCCTAGAACTCTCAGCCAAAGATATGAAAAAGTTGCTGGAAAATGTCGAGGTTGCGGTAAAAGTCAGCGAAGAAAAACATACTATGCCACAAAATCGTGATATACAAGGAGGCTCCTTGCAAATTGAGGCGCCGTTCTGGCGGACTGACATTGAAATCCCGGAAGATATCGTTGAGGAAGTCGGGCGGCTTTATGGTTATGATCATCTGGGCTTAAAATTACCCACTCGCGACCTAACACCAGCCAAACTTAACAAAAGTTTTGAATTTAAATCACACTTACGTGAGATTTTATTCAGAGGTGGTGCCAACGAAGTTTTAACTTATAGTTTCGTGCACGGCTTATTGCTCCAAAAAACCGGACAGGATGCCAAATTGGCCTACCAAATACGCAACGCGCTCAGCCCCGACTTACAATATTACCGCTTGAGCCTGAGCCCGAGTTTGCTGGAAAAAGTACACCCCAACATTAAGCTTGGTTACGACCAGTTTGCGCTTTTTGAGATAAACAAAGCACACAACAAATCGCGACTAGAAAATGATAAAAGTAACCTGCCTAAAGAGTCTGAGCTCTTAGCATTGGTGTTTGCCGCTAACGATAAAGTGGCGGCGGCCCAACGCGGTGCGGCTTTTTATAAAGCTTGGTCCTATTTGGATTTTTTGGCCCGCGAGCTTGGCGTTGATTTGGAATACGTAGCTATCGGTGTTGAGCCAGTAGACCAGGTTACGAAACCGTACGACCCAAAACGCTCGGCGCTGGTCAGGGTCAAAGGCGATCAACAGGTACTGGGGGTGATCGGTGAGTTTAAGGCGTCGGTAATCCGTGAGCTCAAAGTACCTTATTTTTCGGCAGGTTTTGAAATTGACATCGAAAAACTGGCAGTCAGCACCAAAACCAGCCGCGATTATTATCCGCTGCCACGCTTTCCAAAAGTCGAACAGGACATATCACTGCGCCTATCAGACAAATTAAGCTACTCCGAACTGTTTGATTTTGTGGAAAAAGAGCTTGAGAAGATCAAGCCAAAAAATAGCCTGACCCAACTGGAGCCGATTAGCATATATCAAAAGCACGAGAATGACGGCTACAAGACCATTACGCTGCGCTTAAAGCTTACATCCTACGAGCGTACATTGATTGCCGCAGAGGTGAATAATTTACTTGATAATGTGGCTGTGGAGGCAAAAAACAAACTTGGCGCCGAAAGAATTTAACCAAAAGTGTCTATGCTAAACTGTATACTAACTAAAGTAGTAAGAGTGTTTTGAGCAGGAGAAACAGATAGTATGAGCGAAAAGTTTCATAGGGTAGGATGGCTATTTTTGGTAATACTGTTTACGGTAACCGGTTTAGGGGTAGGTGTAATTGGTTTTTGGCAATACACCCATCAGCCTGACAGTAATTCCCAAACCGGTACGAGCCGGGCGATAAAGTGCAGCTCTGATCCAAACATTCCGGAGATTAAACCCTCAGACAGCAGTAAACTAAAAGGTACTAAGCTGTCAAACTTTAGGCCGACTTCCAAAGTCGATTTGCTTAAATGTATTGATATTAAAGTTGGAACCGGCGCAATAGTCCAGTCCAACTCAACCCTGACAGCTAACTATACTGGCGCTATCGCAGCCACGGGCGTAATCTTTGAAAGCTCATTAGACAGCGGGCAACCGTTTTCTATTCCATTAACCAAGTTGATTCCCGGTTGGCAAACTGGCTTGCTTGGCATGAAGGTTGGCGGCACGCGGCGCTTGCTAATTCCGTCAGCTGCCGCGTATGGCTCCCAGGCGGCACCAGGCATACCGGCAAATTCCAATCTCGTGTTCGATATCAGCTTAATAAATGTCCAATAGGTGGCCAATATGCTGACAAAAACACAATATGTAGCGGTATTGACCATAAGTATAACGCTAGAGTATAGTAGCTAGTACTTCGTCTATAACATTAGTAAACGAAATAAAAAACTTAAATGGAGGGTATCATTTATGGCCAAAAATATTACTATCTATACCACTAACACGTGTTCTTACTGCGTTATGGTCAAGCGCTGGTTAGGCAGCAAGGGGATCTCGTATGAAGAGGTTAATTTAGAGCAGCATCCGGATCGCCAGGCCGAAGTACTAAGCATGAGCGGCGCTCTGACGGTACCGATCACTGTTGTTACTAAAAACGACGATAGTAAAGAGGTTATAGTTGGCTATAACCTAGCCCGTCTAGCCCCCGCCATTGCTTGAAGGACTTTTCACTTAACACTTCACACTTGGTATTGATTGGCCATTGGTCATTTTGACCCGCTCGAGACAAAAGGGCGGGGAGGCGGCTAGATTGGTAAATGTAAAATAAAAAATTAATGTAAAATGGTAAATGTAAAATGGTAAATAAAACTGTTCATGATCTTATAATCGTGGGTGCTGGCCCGGCGGCGCTAAGCGCGGCTATCTATACGGCGCGCGAAGACATCGACACATTACTCATAGAAAAAGGGGCCATTGGCGGCTTGGCCGCGGTAACTGATTGGGTTGATAATTATCCGGGGTTCGCCAAAGGTATTGCTGGATTAGATTTATCAGAGGAAATGCGAAAACAGACCGAACGTTTTGGGGCCAAGTTTGAACTTGATGAAGTCTTAAAAATTAGTAGTGAAGATGGGCTACACAAGCTTAAGATGCACAGTGGTGACGTATATGCTAAAGCTGTTTTAATAGCCACTGGCAGCGACTATCGTAAAATTGGTGTACCGGGCGAAGCCGAATTTTACGCCCGCGGCGTGCACTACTGTGCCACTTGCGATGGTGCTTTTTACCGAGGCAAAAAGCTGGTAATTGTTGGTGGCGGGAACTCAGCCGTGCAGGAATCGATGTTTTTGACCAAGTTTGCATCCTTTCTTGACATACTGGTTCGCGGCCCAAAATTCCGCGCCAGCGACGTTTTGCAGCATGAGCTGGAAAAACACAAAGACAAAATTACTGCGCATTTCAACACTTCAACAGATGAAATTGTCGGCGAAAACGGTCATGTTACCAAAGTAGTTGGCACCGACAAAACTACAGGCCAAAAAGTGGAGTTTCTGGCAGACGGTGTGTTCGTGTTTGTTGGCCTAGACCCCAACAGCGGCTTTTTAGCTGGCAGCGGTGTCGAGCTGGACGAGCACAAGTTTGTCAAATCTGATGTACACTCAATGACAACTGTGCCAGGAATTTTTGTGGCTGGTGATGTTAGATCCGGCGCGACCATGCAAATCGCCAGCGCTAGCGGCGAAGGAGCAACAGCGGCGTTGATGATCCGCGAGTATCTTAATGAAATGAACAAAGAAGGCACGGCATCTGTTAAAATAGAGCAATAACGAGGAATTATTAACCATGTCAGAAAATACCTGTAACTGCGAGAACTGCACTGTCAAGCCTGTCGGTCCCGGCAACGTTGACAACGTTAACGTAATAATTGAAATCCGCCGAGGCGAAGGACGCAATAAATACGAGCTCGACAAGTCAACCGGGCGTCTTACCCTTGATAGAGTTAATGGCACAACCGCTACCTACCCGGCCGACTATGGCTACATACCGGGTACTCTTTGTGAAGACGGCGACCCCCTGGATGTGCTTTTAGTTATCGATGAATCCATAGTGCACGGTGTTATTGTACCTTCCCGTCCCATAGGGGTGCTTTATATGGTTGACGACGGCGAAGCCGATGAAAAACTTATTTGTGTGCCAAGTAAAGACATTAGCAAAGATCATATAAAAGAAGTTGATGATATTGACCCTAGCTTTAAGAAACGGGTTGAACACTTCTACAAGTCGTACAAAGCTTGGAAAAATGACTGGCAAGGCACACCCGTTGAGTACAAGGGCTGGGGTGATGCCGAAGCTGCCCGCAAAGTTGTGGCTGACTCCATCTCCCGAGCCAAAAACAAATAGTTGCTAAATGTTGCGTCGGCCATGCCAAACTCGTACAATGTGAGCAGTTAAACGCTAATGTTTAAGTTACGGAAGGTGGGATAGGTAGCGGATGAAAACCAAAATTGCTATAAACGGCTTTGGGCGCATCGGGCGTAACGCTTTTAAAGTCGCGTTTGAGCGGAGTGATTTGGAAATTGTCGCGGTTAATGATTTGACCGACACTAAGACCCTAGCCTACTTACTCAAGCATGACAGTAACTATGGAACTTATCAGCACGAGGTCAGCTCTGATGAAAATAATCTGATAGTTGAAGATCAAAAGATCAAAGTCTTGGCCGAAAAAGATCCCGCTGCCTTGCCCTGGAAAGACTTGGGAGTCGATGTTGTCATAGAATGCACCGGATTTTTTACTGACCCCGCCAAAGCCAAGGCCCACCTTGATGCCGGCGCCAAAAAA
>PFEG01000009.1 GCA_002793885.1 Candidatus Saccharibacteria bacterium CG10_big_fil_rev_8_21_14_0_10_47_8 | reverse complement strand
GGGCGGCAACGACCAGCTCTACGGTCGCTATGCGATTCGGTGGAAGAGTGACGCTACTCCGGGTTACAAGGTCGCCTGGCTGCTCTGGCCCGATTCCGAAGTATGGCCCCGCGATGGGGAGATTGACTTTCCTGAGGCGAATCTGGACAGTACGATCCAGGGCTTTATGCATCGCCAGAATGGCACCTCTGGTGGCGACCAGGACGGCTACAGCTCTAACGTCCGCTTCGGCGACGGCCAGTGGCACACCGCCGTAACTGAATGGTCGCCCAACTCCCTACGCTTCATCCTCGATGGCACGGAGATTGGCCGCTCTACCTCGCGCGTGCCGAACACAAAGATGCATTGGGTGATCCAGTCTGAGACAGGTCTGGGTAGCGTCACTCCAGCATCGGGCTCTGTCGCCAACATCTACATCGACTGGGCGGCGGTTTATGCCTACTCACCGGGTACTACACCATCCCCCACACCAACTCCTACGCCCACCCCTACACCAACCCCCACCCCAACCCCCACCCCTACTACCCAGTCTCCTTACGGCGGCACAGCCAGAGCCATCCCGGGCACCATCCAAGCCGAAGACTTTGACAATGGTGGCGAAGGCATTAGTTACCATGACACAGGCTCCAGTAATGCTCTCGGCCAATACCGCACCAACGTAGGCGTAGATATTGAGGCCAGCCAAGATACAGGTGGCGGTTACAGCTTAGGCTATGTAGCCAGCGGTGAATGGACTGAATATACCGTTAACACCACAGCCGGTACCTACAACCTAAGTGGCCGTCTAGCCACCGCCACAGGCGGAACAGTGACGGTTAAACTAGACGGTACTACTCTTGGCACCTTTACGGTACCCAACACTGGCGGCTGGTACACCTGGGCTACCCGAACTCTTTCCAACATCACAGTTCCAGCCGGCACCGGCAAAATACTGAGGATAGAGTTTAGTGGCGGAGCGGTGAATACCAACAGCATAGTCTTTACTTCCGTTGCCTCTCCCACCCCCACACCTACCCCGACTCCTACTCCAGACACCACCCCTCCAACCGTCAGCCTCACAGCACCTACTGCCAATGCTACAGTCTCCGGAAGCAGCGTAGCCCTCACAGCCACCGCCACCGACAACACCGCCGTCTCCGGTGTTCAGTTCAAACTAGACGGTAATAACCTGGGCCCAGAAGACACCACTAGCCCCTACACCTACACCTGGAATACCACAACTCTTGGTAACGGTACCTACGTCCTAACCGCCGTAGCTCGTGACGCTGCCAGCAACACCAAAACCAGCACCAGCCTAACCGTTACGGTTAATAACACCGTTACTCCTCCACCAGACACTACCGCCCCAACTACCCCAGCCAGTCTAAGAAGCAGCGGTACTACCACCACCAGCGTTAGCCTGGCTTGGAACGCCTCTACCGACACTGGCGGATCCGGCTTGGCCGGCTACAAGGTTTACAAAAACAACAACTTCATAGCTTCTACCACCCAGCTGACCTACACCGACACCGGCTTAACCGCCGCTACCGTCTACAGCTACAAACTAGCTGCCTATGACAACGCCGGCAACACCTCAGCCCAAACTTCAGCCTTAAGCGCTACAACTGTCACCCCAATCCCCACACCCACACCCACCCCCACCCCAACCCCAACCCCAACACCCACCACTCCTAAAGCCGACTTTAACGATGACAACAAGGTCAACATCATTGACTTCAGCATCTTCCTAGCCCACTACAACACCAACTACAACCCCTGCGACTTAAACCGGGACGGCAACGTTAACATAATTGACTTCAGCATATTTTTAGGTAAGTGGGGGACACAAGGATGAGACGGTGGGTAACAGCTCTTAGCCTCGCGACAGCTGGTATATTTATATCTGTATTTGGCGCACTTCAGTTTGCAAGCGCCGCTGGGGCAACACTTTATCTAACACCAGCTTCGGCCAGTGTCCAGCAGCAGAATACTATCAAAATAGCTATTCATGTTAATACAGGAGGTGAAGCAGTTAGTGGTGTACAGGCCGACCTCTCCTACCCTACTGACAAGTTTGACGTAAGTGCTGCGAACGTTGCATCATCCTCTGATTTTCCAACTACTATAGAAACTACTGTTGGCAGCGGCTCTATTCATATAGTACGTGGTGCCGCACTTGGTTCGGGCGGTATTAGTGGTAGCAACCTCTTGGTTGTCGATATAACTTTTACAGCTAAAAACACAGCTGGTGTAGCCGCCATAAATTTTGTATCCAGCTCTCAGGTAATTCGTGCAAGTGATTCTACTAATATCCTCAGTGGGACCACGGGCGGTAGCTACACAGTTACCGCACCGCCGGCGAGTCCATCATCTCCCCCCAGTTCTGGCGGTTCCAGCTCCCCCGGCTCTTCCTCCAGCTCCAGCAGTTCTTCCAGTAAAAAAACATCGGGTAGTAGCCCAAGTTCTACTCCAACACCAGCGCCTACGCCTGCAGTAGCCGGAGATAAAATCGCACCAAAGATTTCAGATGTTAAAGTAGTTGATATCTCATTTAAAGCAGCAACAATTACCTGGACAACTTCAGAGCCGGCAACGTCAATAGTTGAGTACGGAGTAACTGCTAACCATGGTTTAAGCGCGATAGACGGCAGTTTTGTGACGAATCACAAAGTTGTTTTACCGACTGACGGGCTTGCTTCTGGGTACCAGTTTAGCTTTATGGTCAAAAGCGTTGATCCGGCTGGCAATATGGTTACTAGCAATAACGCTACATTTACCACCAAAGGCCTAACGCTTCAGGTGAATGTGATTGATCAAAAGAGCAAAGGTGTTAAAGGCGCAAAGGTCAGCTTGGGCAGCAGAACCGCTGTTAGCGACAAACAGGGAATTGCTAAACTGACTGAATTGCCGGCAGGTAAGCACGAGCTTAAAGTGCAATTCGGGGGCAAGACTAAAAGCGCTAGTGTGAGTATATTGGATAACGAGAACGCTAAGCCGCAGACTACAACCGTTAAGATCGTAACTAGCGAATTGCCGCTATATGTTAAAATCCCGATAGTCCTAGGAATAATAGTTTTGCTAGCGGTTGTGGGCGTGTTTGCCTTACGTTTTATAAGAAGTAGGGGTGGTGGAGGCGATATTGGCCCCCTTGCATCAGGGCCCACAGAGCCATCCTCAGCAGCGCCCGTTAACAATGTCGACTCACTGCCGCCGGCTACTGTTGTGCGGCCTACGGAAGTAGGTAACCCCAACCAGCCCCAGCAGCCTCAATAGTTATTGGGACCAATCTGTTGGTATGCTATAGTCTAGGCCGTACGTACAGTGACCGAAAGGTTTTCGCCGGTGTAGCTCAGTTGGTTAGAGCGCGGGACTCATAAGCCCGAGGTCGTAGGTTCAATCCCTGCCACCGGTACCAGATAATTAATTACAGCCCTTTATAAATCGATTGCCAGGAATTTTTGGCGACTCGGACCAATATAACGAGAAAATAGAGTAGAAACGTCCCAGCAAGCATACTGCTGACAAGTAAAACAAGACTGTTAATTAGCCTAAAGTTTTCTATGGCCGAAAGGGATAAGTTAGCTATCACTGAAAACAGTTTGAAAAACAGCACGAAGTAAATAAGCAAAGCAATTACTGATACCGTGAAGATAACCTTGCTTTCTAATACGGATCTCCAGTAACTTATGCGCGTATAGGAACGGGGATGCACATAGTCACCAGCCACGACATCATTACGCAAGTTGTTAATAACATTCCAAATAAACCATACGAAAGTGTAGGCTACTATTCCAACAAACACCCAAAATAGTATTTGCAATAACCGGCTCTGCGATATAAATACCCAGAAACTATCAATTGCTGAGGTGTAGGTGGCTGGCAATGCGCTACCGCTACCGGACATGACGAAACTACCAGTAAGCCAGTGCCAGAGAGCTTTCGAATTAAATAAGCCAAGTA
The DNA here is from genome assembly GCA_002793885.1 of Candidatus Saccharibacteria bacterium CG10_big_fil_rev_8_21_14_0_10_47_8. GTDB lineage: Bacteria > Patescibacteriota > Saccharimonadia > Saccharimonadales > UBA10212 > 21-14-0-10-47-8-A. The sequence goes on along the minus strand of PFEG01000009.1, from coordinate 2,359 downwards.
AAACTAGGCTACCAAAAAAATAAAGGACGGCTCCTGTCAGGTCGGGTACAAAGAAACTCTTAAAAGCTTCAACAGGATTACTATGAGATTTAAGTTTCATCTAAATATTACCCATAGCTATTTTACCAGAGTAAGCAGATATAGGGCTTATCTAATCCACACTCACTTTTTAATCTGAGATACATTTACCCCTGTTAAGCAGTTACATAAAATACCCGATCGGATCAAATATGTAATTTTAACAGATGCGAGCAAGATTCACTTAAAAAAGTGAGTGTGAGTATTATACTTGGTATATTGTAAGTCATGAACATTGAGTTACCATTTGGTAAGTATATCGTAGCGGTTAGTGGCGGCGTAGATTCCGTGGTTTTGCTAGATTTATTGCGTAAAAAGCCCGGCCTGGAGCTTATAGTCGCTCATTTTAATCATGGCATCAGAGTGGACTCTGCCAAAGACGAAATATTAGTGGCCAGCCTTGCTGGTAGGTACAAGCTAAAATACGAGCAGGGCAGAGGCATGCTGGGAGAGGGAGCCAGTGAGGCCACGGCAAGAGTCGCACGGTATGACTTCTTGCATCAAGTCAGACAGGCAAACAACTCCGACTATATTATCACTGCCCACCACCAGGACGACTTAATCGAAACCGTAGCCTTAAATATGCTTCGTGGCACAGGATATCGCGGTCTTACTGCTATTTTTAATAACCCTAAAGTAAAGCGCCCTCTTCTAAACACCCCAAAGACGGAGATTATTAGATATGCTATGTCTAATAAACTGCGCTGGAGTGAAGATAGCACCAACAAACAAGACACTTACCTAAGAAATTACCTACGCAACCAGATTTTGCCAAGGTTATCTGATAAGCAAAGACGGGAACTGCTTAAAAATATAGAAAAAGTCGCAAAAACAAATAATGAGCTTAATACTATTATCGCGACTTTATCGCATAATGTAATTAGTGGTGATCTTATAGACCGGCACAAATTTATCATGCTCCCCCCGGAAATCGCCAATGAGCTAGTTGTTTATTGGTTAAGGCAACAAAAACTTGCATACGATAAGAAGCTTATTAAACGGTTGAGCTTATCAATAAAGACAGCAAAAGCAGGAACTTCAGTAGTAGTCAGTGACCAAGTAAGCTTAGAATTTGACAGCAACACAGCGTTGTTTACGACATCTGTACGCTCCACCTGATATAATAAGTTTAACTTATGGATAAAAAACAGTTTAGGATGAGCTCTGGTAGTGGTGGAGACCAGCGTAGAAACCGCTTTAAGAATGTGGGTTTCATTGCTTTACTAATTTTATTCGGGTTGATAGTATACGCCGCGTTTAATCAACCCAGCAGTCTTAAAGATGTTCCGTTTTCACAAGTAATACAGGATTCTAACAATGGTAAGGTTAAACGAATTGAGGTTAGCAACAATGAGCTCATTATAACCCCAAAAACCGAAACCAAGCCGACACTGCGTTCATTTAAAGAAGACGGTTCTAGCATCTACGAGCAGGGTTTGCAGCAGGGCAAAGTGGAGCTTGTTAACAAGCCTAAATCCAATGATAGTTTATGGGTGGGGCTGATCACAGGCGTGCTGCCGGTGATAATAATTGCCGTTATCTTGATATTTATGTTTAGAAGCGCCCAGGGGCAAGGTAACCAAGCAATGAGCTTTGGAAAAAGCAAGGCCCGGCTATATGGTAATGAAAAAGACAAAATACTCTTTAAGGCCATTGCCGGAAACGAGGAGGCCAAACAGGATCTTGAAGAGGTAGTAGAGTTTTTGAAGTATCCTAAAAAGTTTGAGGCAGTTGCGGCTAAAATTCCTAAAGGTGTTTTGCTGGTTGGCCCGCCGGGGACCGGTAAAACTATGCTGGCTCGGGCTGTGGCCGGAGAGGCTAACGCGCCGTTCTTTAGCATTAGTGGCTCTGAGTTCGTGGAGATGTTTGTTGGCGTGGGTGCCAGCCGGGTCCGTGATTTATTTAGTAAGGCTAAAAAGAACGCGCCCTGCATAATATTCATTGACGAAATCGATGCTGTTGGCCGCCGCCGAGGTAGCGGTATGGGCGGTGGGCATGACGAACGTGAGCAAACACTTAACCAAATACTTGTAGAGATGGACGGTTTTGAACAGGGACAGAATGTCATAGTTTTGGCCGCCACTAATCGTTCCGATGTTCTTGATCCTGCCTTGCTTCGCCCTGGCCGTTTTGACAGGCGTGTGACCATAGATCTGCCGGACCGTAAGGATAGGGAAGCGATTTTAAAGGTCCACTTTGCTGATAAACCTATCAGCAAAGACGTTGACTTGGAGTCCCTGGCCGCAAAGAGTGTCGGTAGCAGCGGCGCGGACCTAGCCAA
>PFEG01000031.1:9429-10176 GCA_002793885.1 Candidatus Saccharibacteria bacterium CG10_big_fil_rev_8_21_14_0_10_47_8 | reverse complement strand
GGATCCTCGCCGACTTCGACGCCGACTCGGAGAAGATCCGCAACGAGATCATCCGGCTGGTGAACGGACCGAGAAACCAACAGATCGTCGAAGATGCTGCACCCAGCCCGGCGAGTCCTGGTGTGAAGATCACGTACACCGATACCGGTCGGCGCGTGTCCATAGTCGTCGACCTTGGTACCGAGGTCGTGATCGAGACGTCGGATGGCTCCCAGGTGCGATACTCACCAAACAAGTGAATCTACGGCAAGAACATCAATGGGCCCCGCGTGCACGGACGCACACGGGGCCTGCTTCAATTTTTGGGAAACCAGTAAGCTTGATAAAACAGGGGTAATTTGTTAAAGTTTGCAGAAGTTGCCCCGCAGCTAAACCAAAATTACAATCCAAGGAGCGTTAGCAACTGAGTGTAATTTTGAGAGGAGGAATATAGGCATAGGTCAAAGCTTTTGGCGTTTTAGCGACAAAACGAGACTTAGCCGTAGATTCCGACGAGGGCCAGTAGCTCAGCTGGTTAGAGCGTCTGCCTCTTAAGCAGAATGTCGAGGGTTCGAGTCCCTCCTGGCCCTCCATGAAGAAAGACTTTTCCTAAGGTCTTTTTTATTTTGTTATTCTTAACTCATGAATAAGGCTAGACCGCCAAACCAAGCCAGGGCTATAATTTTTGATTTTGACGGGACGATTGCCGATAGTTTTGAGGTTTTTGTTGAGTCTTTCGAGGCGGCAGTTGGGCGCAAGCAACACTTA
>PFEG01000031.1:6289-9401 GCA_002793885.1 Candidatus Saccharibacteria bacterium CG10_big_fil_rev_8_21_14_0_10_47_8 | reverse complement strand
TTCAAAAATTAAAGATTAAAAAATGGCAGATTCCACGTCTACTCATCAGAGGTAAGCATGAGATTACGAAACGGATGAATAAAGTCAAGGCGTTTGATGGCATGCCGGAAACTATTGTAAAACTATCTAAAAACCACACGTTATACATCTTAAGCACCAATAGCGAAGTGAATATCAGAAAGTTTTTGGACAGCTATAAACTAAGCAAATGTATCACAAAGATATATGCAAATACTGGTTTACAGGGCAAAGCCAGGAATTTGAAGAACCTGCGAAAGAGTGAAGGCCTAGAGGTATCAGACTGTATTTACATTGGCGATGAAACAAGAGACATCGAGGCTTCTAAAAAGACAATGATTAAATGTATCGCTGTTGGATGGGGCTATAATAGCCCAAAAATATTAAGGTCATACGACCCCTCAGCGGTAGTTAGTAAGCCACAAGACTTGGTCAAAACCATAGAAATGGTTGAAAACTAGTACGGATTTAAGAAAGCATAAGCTTGTAGAATATGCTTGCATTTTACGCAACTATGTGAGATATTTATTGGCAAGAGGAGCATGGTCGAGGGTAATCGGTGGCAAAAAACAGCTGCCAGTTTATAAAACACTCGGTCATTTTTTTATGAATAGTCATAACTTATCACTTAGCGATAAAGTAACATCACTAGCTAAAAGAGCCGGGCATGGTCTTTTGGCCGCTGGAATTACTTTAAGTATTTTAGTAGCCAATATACCCCATGCAAGCGCAGCTACTACAGCACCTGGAGCACGTGTGTCCTTTACATTTGATGATGGTATGACCAGCGCACTTACTCAAGCAGCTCCAACTCTGCAAAAGTATGGTTTTACTGGTACAAGCTACGTAATAACCGGATGTGTTGGCATGAACACCGCGCCGAACGAATGCCGCGCCAACACAGAAAAGACCTATATGAGTTGGGAGCAGATTAATCAACTCAAAAATAATTATGGCTGGGAAATTGGTTCGCACACTGTTAACCACCCACGCTGGCCAGCAGCGACCCCGAAGACCAGCCTAACCCGCTAACTGTTGCGGAACTGCAGAACGAATTGAACCAAAGCAAGGCCGATCTGGCAGCCCAGGGTATTGACGCCCAGGCTCTCGCCACACCTTATGGCGATTGGACACCGCCGGTACTCGCCGAAATAGCTAAGGTCTATTCTTCACACCGTGGTTTTGCTGATTCCATAGACCAAAACGCCGATGGAGTGATTGAGCACGGAAACGGCTTTCCTTACAATGATTACCTGCTGTACGATTTACCCGTTCAGGTTGGCGTGCCTATAGCTCAGGTCAAAGCTTATATCGATCAAACCATTGCCAATAACCAATGGCTAATACTAAGCCTCCACGACATTCAAGCCAGCACTACTAACGACGAATACGATTATCTGAACAGCGACCTTGACCAGATTGCGGCCTATGTAAAAAGCAAGGGCGTCCCAGTGGTCAACGTCACTGACGGGTTAGCCGGTGGAACTAATAACCTGTTGCCCAATAGCGGATTTGATAATAGCATAGCCGATGGCTGGACCACCGATGTACCTTCTACAATTACGGCCGATACCGGTGATAACGGCAGTTTCCCTGGAGCCTCCAGTTCTATACACCTGACAAGCGACGCACAAGTAGGCCGTTTATTTTCTCCTCAAATAGCTATCGACCCGGTCAAAAAATATTTCGTAAAAAACTTTTTAAACGTCAATACCATAACAGTCGACGCTGGCAATGAAGTGGCTTTCATCATTGATGAGTACGATGCCAACGGAACTTACCTTACTTTCCAATACAGAAAAGCCGAGACTAGCGTTTGGCTGTCCAATCTCAACTTCGAATATACCCCGACGAACGCTAACGTCAGAAGCGCCCGTTTGCAGGTGGTGGTAACTGCCAACTCCGGCATTAATGCTTATCTGGATAATGTACAGTGAGTGGTTCATGCAAAGTACTGCCACTGTTCCTATACCCCCCGTGGTCACCCCTCCCCCCGCTGGTGGTGGTCTAGGTGGTGGTACTAGCGGCAAGAATGGTGACCTCAACAATAGCGGCCGCGTCGATATAACCGATCTGAGTATCTTGTTAAGCCACTGGGGTCAGTCTAATGTATTAGGGACCCTGGATGGCAACCCGATTATTAACGTTAACGATTTGTCAATTTTATTGGCAAATTGGGGATAAATTTAGGATAAGGACACAACCATGAATAAGATTAAGGCATTTATTTTTTCAGCAATATTAATGGCAACCAGCCTCGTAGCTTTGCCGCAAGCGGTGAGTGCCGCCGGCTCAGCCTCTTTGGCAGTTTCGCCGGGTGGAAGCCGTGTTGTGGGCGGCACATTTTCTACAACCGTTATAGAGAACAGCGGCGGTACTGCCGTAAACGGCGTACAAGCTGACTTAAACTACGACTCGTCTAAACTACAGCCTCTAGGTAAAAGTTGTGGCGGAGCATTCGAAGTTACCGCGCCATCCGGCGGCGCCAGCCTTGCCTGCGCTACCATCACAGCTAAAACAGGCAGCCAGGTCGTTGGAACTATTAACTTCAAAGTTTTGGCAGCTGGCGCGGGAGCAGTTAGCTTCCTGCCTAGCTCACAGATTACCGCCAGCGATGGCCAAGGTACAAACGTATGAAACGGCGGGGCAGCTGCGAGCAGCTTCAGTTTTTCCGCACCAGTTGCTCGTGCCCCAGTAGCACCAGCTCCCACTCCAGCTCCGGCCGCAGCTCCAGTTGTCAAAGCTGAAAAAAAGGCTGCCCCGGCAGTAGCTAAGACAACTAAACCAGATAATGGCAGCTCCGTATGGCCCTACATTGGCATACTTATCGCCGCGCTGATAGTCGCCGGAGTAATCTTCAGGAAACAGGTTATCGCTCGCACTAAAAATTTTAGAAAGAACTTCTCAAAAAAGTTCAAAAAAACTAAGAAAAATATTGTTCTTAAGATTAAGGCTATCCCAGCTCTTAAAAAATAAAACGAGAGGCTTTTAAATTTAAAAAGTCCGGAATAGTTCCGGACTTTTTAAATCAACTAAATCCTAAGCCTGAGCTTATCTAAAGATGGTACGACTCTACGAAGCCGCTAGAACCTAT
>PFEG01000031.1:0-6279 GCA_002793885.1 Candidatus Saccharibacteria bacterium CG10_big_fil_rev_8_21_14_0_10_47_8 | reverse complement strand
GCGCTGAGACCAGCGCGCAGACGGCGGGGCTTCGCTACAAGCCCGCTGGACAAAAATGCCCTCTTTCATTTTTTGTCCGCTCGCTGAAAAAAGAAGAGAGAAAACTGGTACCCTGTGCTAGACGAGACCTAGATCCGTACTTGTTTTATTATTCTATCGCATAATTACTTAACGACGATATCAAGCACGATTGCCATACGGACGTATCTGGCCCATTTTCTTAAATTAATAGACTGGCCAGAGCCACGCCGATGCCGGTTAACAGTGACAGCCCCGCGATTTGCAGTGTCTTGCGCCGGTCCTTGCGGCGGAACTCTTCAAGTTGTACGTCTTCAGTTATGCCGGCGCTGTTAATTACGTTATACAGACCCTTGAAGCCGAAGCCGGCGCAAAAGTGCATAGCGTCTTGCAAAAAGCCGCTGGCCGCCGACGCGACGGTAATGATTAGCAGTAGCCGCCAAGGTTTGGCGGCATCCGTAGACAACAGTAGCGCCAAAAGCGCGGCTGAAATAATTAGACTGGCAATACCGGCTCGCCGCCGCCTGGCCCGCTCGGCCGGACCGATGTTACATACGCCCGGAATGTATTCGGCGGAGCCGCTCATTAGGCCGCTCCGGTATTCTGCTGCAAAAAGCCCAGGCTTCGCCGCCAGGCATCCCGGGCGGCCTTAGGCTTATACGTCCCGGGCAGTTTTTTGTTCATGAATGAATGGCCGACATCTTCATATTCAATATGCGTAAATTTAGTTTTGGCTTTAGTAAAGGCTTTAACCAGTGCCGGCACTTTGGGCATAAGGAATTTATCGTTCTTACCATAAAAAGCCAGTATCGGAGTATTTATTTTTTTGACTTCATCAAGCGGCGGGTTCTGCCCGTAAAAGGGAACGGCCGCGCCGATGTCGTGATAGCGGGTCGTATAAAGATAGGTGTAGGTGCCACCGAAGCAAAAGCCTGTTATACCAATCTTGCCGGGTTGGATACCATAATCTTTATGGATGAAATCGACTAAATCCCGCAGTGCCAGCAGGACGTGTTCTTTGAAAGTACTGCCGAAAACCCTAGCGAATACCGCGTCCATCACCACCCTGACAGGTGAATGTTGAGAATACAGGTCAGGGGCTACAGCCAAAAAACCAGCCTCGGCGAACTGGCTGGCAATCCGTTTGATATCATTATTAAGCCCCCAAATTTCATGAATAACGATCACGGCGGCTTTGGGGTGGCCGGGCTTGGCCATAAATAGCTTGTAGTCCTTACCGGCAGAGGTAAAAGTAGTTTCCTTTTTGACTATGGGCGGGCTCTTACTCATTGGCTTGACACCATAACCGCTTTATTGACATTTGCATTGGAGTTGAGCTGAGCCAACATAAAATCAGCGACATCAGCCCGTGAGATAGTCTGAAAAAGCCCTTTCAACTTCAGGTTTTCTCCAGAATTATATTTTCCGGTTTTGGGACCGTTTTTCAGACCTACCGGCCGGACAATAATCCATTCTAGGCCACTCTGCCTCACGACTTCTTCTTGTATTAATTTGTCAGCATAAGGGCCTTTCATGAGGGTTTTCGTCAGAATTTTAGTAAAGGTTTTTTGTCTAGCCTTCTCATCCATAAAAAACGCCGATTCAATGACCAGCCTCTTAACCCCGTACCTTTTCATTGCCTCTATGATGTTCTCGGTACCCGGTCCCACCACTTTCGCTTTGGAAGGCGGTTTGACACCCAATGCTACAAGTACCGTATCGTTGCCTTGAATCGTTTTTGACACATCATCCTTATTCAAGACATCGCCTTCGATGATATTTACTCTTTTATTGGTGAAGGAAAGTTTTTGAGGATTACGTACAAGAGCGGTGATTTCATGTCCCTGTTCTAAGGCTTGCTTGACGAGTTCTTTTCCCGTTCCGCCTGTGGCTCCAAAAATTGCAATTTTCATAGTTGTGTTAAAGAATATTACACGCTTTGTGTCCGCGCCGCTTGAAGCGCTTTTGCCCACCAGAGAAGGTCATCAAAGAATATTTGCACGCGATCTCCCATCACGCCCTCGCGGATTGGCTTGAACATTTCAGGTCCGGTCGGTCCTTTTCCCATCATGACCGCCATAAAGATATCAACAGGAATGTGAATGGCGTTTCGTATCGGCGCCATTTGAAGTTCGACCGCGACTTGGCGAAGCTGCTCAACCGAGCGCGCTCCGAGCGCGCTTCCATAACTTACAAAACCGACCGCTTTCCTGTTCCACTCCGGGTAAAGTACATCCAGGGCATTTTTAAACACCGCGGGATAGCCATGGTTGTATTCAGGCGTAACGATGATAAACGCGTCTCCATCGTTTATTTTTTTCGCCCACTTTTTGACGATTTCGTTTGAATATTTACCACCGGCCGTTGAAGGCGGCATCGATTCGTCAAAAAACGGCATCGGATAATCGCGCAAATCCAGAAGCTCCACTTCAACGCCTTTCTGTTGCTTCAGTTCCTCAAAAATCCACTGCGCCGGTTTTTCACTGAAACGACCCTGCCTCGTGCTACCGATAATGACTTTGATTTTTATCGTGTTATCCATAATATTTTTTATTTACTCTTTTTAATAACCTCGCGGATCGCATCTAACCGACTAGAAAGATGCGACGCAAATTGTTCGACCTTTGATAATTTAGAAAATGCGACCATGTCGCATCCCATACCAAACACAAGGAGCTTGTCTCCTTTTTTGAGGCCCATTGCTTCGCGTGCTTCAGAGGGAATTACTACTTGCCCTTTTGCGCCGATAGTAGCCGTTCCGTGAAATTGTTCGCCGTTCTTTTTTACCATATACGCATCACATTAACAGATATTTAAATATCATACAAGTAGGAAAAGTCTAACTTCCGCACATTGTATTTTGAATGTGGGAATTAACAATTTTTTTATTCGGCACAAAATTTCGTCGTCGAAGCGAGGGCGCGGCGGAATCCCCCTTCCCGCCGCGCCCGAGCCGGAAGCGAAGCCCCGTCGCCTTCGCGCTTGGCTTTTTAAGCGCGGAAGCCCAGCAGAATAACGACTTTTTCCTTCTTAAAAAGAAAGAATGTCCCGGCCGAGTACCAAACGCCAAGTCACCTTAATATTGTTAACAGCAAACTGGCATTTCTACTCGCGAGAGCAAGTTAGACGCTTTTATTTCTGGCAGAAACTTTTGAGGTCAATTTATCAAAAGCTATATCAAAAAACTTTAATACCGCCTTTTTCTCATCATCCGTCAGCATATGTAATATTTCTTCAAAGCGACGCCTTTCAATCTTTAACTTATTGGCTACCAGCGATTCGCCTGAACTGGATAGATACACCCGCACCTGCCTTCTGTCGTTTTCGTCTTGCTCGCGCAAAGCATATTTTCTCTCTACCAATCTTTCTATTAACAGCGTTGCGCTCGGCATGGTGACTTGCAGGTTAGCCGCGATCTCTTTCATTGTCATTTTCGAGGTTTTATTGAAATACATCAGGAAGGCTGCCCGGTAGCTTAGTAAAGTCAGATGTTCATCAACCGCCTCATATGGTTTCTGCTGCAATAGCATGACAAAACGGGCAGTTAAGCTGGCAAGCTGCGATTCTAGTGATGATTCAGCGCTACGCATTGACCTTTTTATCTCCTGGCCCGCCCGCTGCTTGGCCACCAGAAACGCTTACCAATTAGCGCGGATAGACTGGGGAGCAGTATGATGGATGCCAGGAACGCCGCAAGAGCGATACCGATTGATACCGACAGGCCCATTTGGCTCAACAGGCTGATGCCGGTAAAGGCTAAGGATAGGAATGTTCCGGCCAGGATAATTCCCGCCGAGATGACCGTTGCTGAGCTATGCTCGATAGTCATATCGGCTGCTTTGCGAGGATCATGGCCTTCAGTGTTTTCTTCGCGCAATCTAGTCGCGGTAAGGATATTGTAATCCGTACCGATTGCCACTACGAAAACATACAGGATTATCGGCAAGAAGAATGTCAGGCCGGCAGCGTCACCTATGCCGGTAAATAGGTAGGTGGCAGTACCGAGAGTTGCCGCGTAAACCAGCCCCACGATAAGAAGCATGACTATAGGGGCGGCCAGGCTTCGAAGCAGTATGGCAAGAATAATGAAAATTAATCCAGCCGCAACCGGCAGGATGACACTGAGGTCACGGTTTGTGGCTGCTCTTATATCGGCGAAGGTTGCCGTTTCGCCACCGACCAGGATTTTGCCGGGGATATCAGCTGCATGGGCCGTATCCCGGATAGGACCAGCTACGTCACCGAGGGCTTTATCGGAGGATGGATCTTCTTTAAGAATGACAGTTATATTAGCACTTCTGCCGTCGGGTGAAAGCTGGGCAGGAAGGGTATTGGCTACGCCCCTCGTATTATTAAGATTAGCCACCAACTCCCCAAGCCTGTTCTGATCGAGGGGGTCACTGCCGAATACATAAACGTTCGTAGGACTTGAAGCACCCTCCGGAAATGAAGCCTTCAAGCTGTTAAGAGCCTGTACGGACTCGACGTTCTCGGGTAGGGAGCTGGCAATATCGAAATCTCCTTTATACGAGAAAATACCGCTGCTAAGTGCTATCAATAGTATGAGTACCGCAACCGACACTGTACCGGGCTTTCGGGCGACGAAGCCACCAACGTTCTTCGATATGGAACCCTGTGGAGCACTCATCCATTTTTTTGATGGCCAAAAAATTCTCTCACCCACAATTGCCAACAAAGCCGGTACTAGTGTTAAGCTGGCTATCAACATGACTGAGACAGAAATTACCAAGGCTGGAGCTAAAGCAGATAAACTACCAAGTTTCGCGAAGAAAAGCGCGCTAAAGGCCGCTATAACCACCAGCGCGGCTGAGAATATGGCTTCACCGGCCCGGCTTAAAGCGAAACTTACCGCGCCTCTCGTATGGTTACCCGAACGGAGTTTTTCTCTGTAACGAAACAGAAGAAACAGTATATAGTCAGTGCCGATACCGAACAGCACAACGATTAGCAGAGAGTTCAGCTGAGCGCTTAGTTCAAAGTCGAATATTTTTGCTGCCAGAGCAAGCACTGAATTTGATATTAAGAATACAATACTGACAGACACCACTGGCAGAAAGGCTGCGATAGGGCTTCGGAATATGATGCCAGGCAACACAAGTATCAGAAGGATTGTCACTATGCCAACTATCTTTTGAGCCTTGGAGAAACTATCCTGGGTATCTAGGAGTACGGCCACCTGGCCGGTTGTTGCATGTTCTATACCCGTACCGCTAAAGGTATCGGATAAGTACGACCGGACAGCCTTAACCGCATCTAAGGTTTTTTCATCCCGGGGTTGGCCGCTCAAGCTGGCCCGTGCCAGCTGGACTTTACCATCAGGGGAAAGCTGCTGTTGGCCGGTTATGGCACCTTTAACTTTATCGATTTTTTGCGCGTTTAAACCCGTAACACCTTGCGTAATCGAGGTCTTATCATCAGCGGTTAACGGCTTATTATCAGTACGTTTGAAGACAATGAGCGCCGAGCTTTCGCCAGACTGCGGGAAAGCCTCCTTGGCTAATTTTTGAGCTTCGGCTGATTCATATGATGACGGCAGGAAACTGGCCTGGTCGTTATTTGTATAGTCTTGTATGTTTGGCGATAACGAAACGATTAGGGCGCCCGCTATTGACCAGGTTCCAATAACCAACCAGCGCCACTTTACTATAAATTGCCCGAAACTTTTAAGCACACAAACCCCCAGAGTTATTTATTAGATAATAACTATTACTTTAGCATAAACAAAACCTTACAATTCGTTGACAGCGTTAAGCTTGCAGTAGAGATCGGCATCGTACATGATAAATCCGACCCGGAGTTACGTGGGCGACGGAAGTGAGTAGGTTAACATAGATATTAGGTTGATGTAGAAAACAGCATGAACGACTTAGCCCAAGGCTTAATCAGCGGCTTGATTTTTGGCAGTGTCATTGTGGCTTGTATAGCTCCCATGAAAATCGAGAATAAGAAGGCGTACATGTTTGGTATGTTTATGATCGGATTTGCAATAGGCTTCTCGATAGCCCTTACAACTCCGTAGGTCGGATAAACACCATATCTATAGGCCATCTAAAACGCTTGTGTTTGGTACAGCATAGTGAACAAAGTTCTAGAACTACTTTCACCGACTTTATAACCAGTATGGACTTCTCTCATCATAGCAAAGAGGGCTTCTTATTTTACAAACTATTCCTCTTTTTTCAGCGAGCGGACAAAAAATGAAAGAGGGCATTTTTGTCCAGCGGGCTTGTAGCGAAGCCC
>PFEG01000038.1 GCA_002793885.1 Candidatus Saccharibacteria bacterium CG10_big_fil_rev_8_21_14_0_10_47_8 | reverse complement strand
CTGGAACTATACCAAATTATACTTAGAGATTAATTTTTCTGCCTGATTCAAGAGAAACGTCAATTCTCTCTTGATGTTTATTGGGTCCCAATCTTGGCTTTTCAGGATGACTAAGGCCTCGACTAGACTTTTTGTGTCCCTAGTTGTCTCTTTCTCTAATACACTCCATGAAAATGGTCCAGCAGGGTTAGATAGCTTGTGAATGCCATAACATAGCCAAGCTAGTCCTTTACAGCAATATTGCAAGCCCATGTCACCATAATAATCATCTGGATTTAAAGCCCACTGCATCTTAGTTTTAGACAATACGATTTGATGTCGTAAGACCTGTTCTGGTGTGATTTGCGGAAAATCGGTCGGTGAGAATATACGACCGCAGATATGTACCCAATAAGGAAAATCAAACACTGCCTGTTCTGCATCTTGTAGTCTGGCTAGCCGGCTGCGAACGGGACCGGTTTTCTTAAGTTCACTCAGATAGAAAAAGTTAATCTGCAAACGTTTTAACTTGGGATCAAGCTTAGGTAGCCACTCGCGCATTTGGTCCATTTTTTTAAAACTGGCTTTGTCTGCCAGAATGCCAACCGCGTCAACGTCGCTAGATTTACTACTAAAATCAGAAGAAATTATGGAGCCCCATAAATAGACTGAAACAAGCCCACTATCATGATAATCTTGAAACACTTGTTCCAAGACTTTCGATGCTCTTTCGATAACTTCTTTCTTAGTGTTCATGATGCCGCTGGGAAAAGAGCAGGACCGGTTCAGTGCTAGCTGAATGCGAATTTATTTCGCAAGGTCCGATGAGAAAAACCGCAGGTTTGTCTCATGTTGCGTGGCGGAGAGGGAGGGATTTGAACCCTCGATGGAGTTGCCCCCATACCACCTTTCCAAGATGGCGCACTAGACCACTATGCGACCTCTCCGTACCCGGATATTCTAACAGATTAAGACATAGGGTTTTTTACCCACACACCCTTTCGGGACGTTTCACAATCTGATTGCAGACTACTCCACTCTGAAAGGTTTAGGGGCTACATCAGCCATAGTGTAGCCGATTTCGCAACCTTTTGTATCTTGTGCGGCATCTTGATATCAGCGTACACTAAAGGTGCGAGACTTACTAAGCGGACGGTGTTACTGGGTTTTTGCGGGGTGTGGAGCCTCTTTTTTAATACAAAAATATTAGTACTGATAAACAGCGGGGTTTATTAAAAATTATGAGCAGTGAATCGAAAATTATAACTCCGAGGGGTATTGCCTAGATGGCGTTGATCGAACTACAAGAAGTATCCAAACTATACGGCTTTGGCGATGCCACGGTTTTGGCGCTGGATGAGGTTATCCTGTCCGTAGACAAAGGCGAGTTCGTGGCGGTTATGGGTCCTTCTGGCAGCGGAAAGACAACGTTGATGAACGTTATCGGGCTGCTGGACAGGCCGACCCACGGCAGTTACCTTCTGGATGGACGCAACGTTGCCAGACGGCGCCCAAACCAACAAGCCAAAGTCCGGCGCGACCGCATTGGCTTTGTTTTTCAATCCTATAACTTACTGGCCCGCCTCAGTGTTTTAGAAAACGTGGCCCTGCCGCTGGCTTACAAAGGTATGACACCGGTCCGCCGCCAAAAAAGGGCCAGCGACATACTAGAGCTTGTGGGCCTGCGCGACCGCGAGTACTTTATGCCCCGCCAGCTATCTGGCGGACAGGCCCAGCGTGTGGCCATTGCCCGGGCGTTAATAAATAAGCCCAGTATTATCATCGCCGACGAACCCACCGGTAATCTAGACAGTACCGATAGCAAAGTCGTCATGGAACTACTGGCCGACATCCACCGCCAAGGCAATACTATCCTGCTAGTCACCCATAATCCCGAGCTCACCCGTTACGCCAACCGTGTCATTTATATGCACGACGGCATGATTGTCGGCGACGAGCAAACCGCCATTGGCAACATGGCCAAAGGCGCCAGAAGAACTCATTTCCAAAGACGCAAAGTGACTGATGATGAGATTGTTGAAGGGGTATCAGCCCTGATGCGCGACGTGCCCGGTAAAGAGCTGGCATCTAAACCCAAAAAGAAAGCCAAACGAGGACGGCCGAGAACTAAAAAGCGACCGGTTGGCCGCCCTGCCGGCCACCGCCTAAAGGCGGGGTCCCGCCAGAGGCGGGAAAAGGCCAAAAAACGATGAAACCACTTCAGGTTACAGGTTACGGGTTACGGGTTACAGTTAAAAAAATCCCTGAGGCTTTGGTCTTTTGGTTCGATGACTGTGTACTGTCCACTGTTAACTGTCAACTGAAACCGGAGGTTTCTTAATGTGGAGCGGCAACTTTAAAACCGCCATTGGCAATTTACGCGCCAATAAGGGACGCAGCATGCTGACCATGATGGGGATTATCATCGGCGTTAGCTCGGTGGTTACCGTGGTAAGCCTGGGCGAAGGGCTAAAACATCAGGTTACGGGCCAGATCAACCAACTTGGCAGCAATGTTATAACCATACGTTCAGGCAAGTTGGTCGGCAACGGAAGCGGTATAGGCGGTCTTAATCTTCTGGCATTTTTAAGCACCAGCACGCTAACCGACCAAGACGTGCAAGCTATCACCAAGTTATCATCCGTCAACAGCGTTGTACCAATAGACTTCGTTGGCAGCAGCGCCGGCTCCGATAAACGCCAACTGGATAATATTTTCGTTGTGGGAACCAGTAGTAAAATGGCCGATTTACTCCACCAAAAAGTCGCTTACGGCAGTTTTTTTGAAAGCGATGACAGCACTAATAAAGTCGTCATCGGCTCATCTATCGCCGAGGAGCTACTTGATGAGCTTAACCCGGTTGGGCATTCCGTAAAAATATCCGGCGCGACATTTGTCGTACAAGGAGTTTTGGCGCCATCTTCAGGCGGTCTGTTGTCGGTAGCTCAGACCGATTTTAACTCTGCGGTATTTATGCCGCTAAAAAACGCCCGAAGCCTAACCAACGGCCGCACTAACATCCTACAAATATTGGCCAAAAGTAATGGCGATGAGCTGGATATCGCCGTCAATGACATTTCTACCGCTCTTCAAAAAACACACGGCGGCCAAACCGACTTTACGGTTTTAAAACAATACGAGCTGCTTGGGATTGCCGGCAACATTGTCAACACCATAACCCGTTTCATATCCGGTATAGCCGCCATCTCGCTGCTGGTCGGCGGCATTGGAATCATGGATATTATGTTGGTCAGCGTTAGCGAGCGAACCCGCGAAATCGGTATCCGAAAGGCCATTGGCGCCACCAATCGCCAGATCTTAAACCAGTTTCTAATCGAGGGTTTGGCCCTGACCTTGGGCGGCGGAGTAATCGGTGTTATAGCGTCCTTGATTATCAACGGCGTGCTGCGAGTTTATACCAGCTTGCAGCCGGCAATAACACTTCAAATATTTATCATTGCGGTTGGAGTCTCTGTGGCCGTAGGGATTACCTTTAGCGTTACTCCGGCCCTCAAAGCCGCCCGCAAAAATCCCATTGATGCCCTTCGTAACGAGTAGCTACCTTCTTTTCCAAAGAAGCAAATTAACCATACTTTTGTGCCGACAAAAGTATGCAAAAACTCTCGGTCTGCTGCCTCACCGTGAGTAGCTGATTGTCAAAAATAAGTTTGGCTTTGGAACTCCTTATAAAAGACCCACCCAGGGTCTTTTCTTCGTCAAACAGCCAAAGCCACCCAAGGACACTTATTTTATGACAACATCTAATCAGGGCTCGTCAGATGCCCAAATCTAACTTCAACAAACACTTGACTTGTTAAGTATTCCCTACTTTGTCTCTTTTTTGGTAATCTATAGTAAATGTCAGGAAAAGTGTCACATGACAGCGAAACCCCCGCACACGGCCAGCAAGTATTTACGGCAGGTGCTTTTATACACCGTGACTTTAGCGGAACTACCAAGATATTCTTACCTAGAAGATCTTTGATAAAAAAGTTTTTTCCTGGAGTATACGAAATGCCAGGAGGACACATCGACTTCGGCGAAGATATGGTAGATGGACTTAAGCGAGAAGTTAAAGAAGAGCTAGATATGACTATTAGTGTGGGAGATCCGTTCTTTGTCTTCACATATCATAACGAAATCAAAGGCTCCCACTCCATAGAAGAATCCTACTTTGCCAAATTTATTGAGCCTATTGACCAGATCAAGATTGACCCCGGTGATCATTTGGAATTTGGTTGGTATAGCATGACGGAAGTAGCTAATATTATGAAAATTGGACGTCCGGTGAGCGAAGATTTGGAGCTCCAAGCTATCAAAAAAGGTTTTGAGATTTTATCTGGCAAACAACTAAATTTTGGTTAAGACCTTATTTCAGTTCGGCTTTGAGTTTTTCTATTAGGTCTACTGGGGTTGGGTTGACACCGTTGGCTAGTGCTAAGTAAATACTCACAAAGTCGCCAAGTGCTACCGCCCACATCAGGTCTTCCAGTTGGCTGACGCCTTTAGGAATGTTAACGATAATTGGCGCTGGCCGGCGGCCAGACAGCAAACGGTCACTAATTTCAAAACGTTTTTGGATTTGCGGATGGTCATACTGGCTTCTAAGTTCCACCACCCCATACGGTTTTTGAATTGGGTGGCTGGTCCAGCCCATAAATTCATTATGATTAAACTCCGGATACTGATTACACCAAGCAACATTTTTAGCAGTTTCGTTGAGGCTAATCTTCCACTTGTAAGCTGCTGGAAACATCTTTGGACCACTGTAAATAACTGCTGACTTGCCGGCTAGTTCAAGCGCAATTTGTTTAGCTAGATTTTCTTTGGAAGATACATCCGGGCGCCACGACTCTACAACCTTTTTTACTATCTCGGCTCCCTGTTCTACCTGGCCCACTAGACCCTTGACCAAACCTGCCTTTTCAAATAGTTGCGCCACCGCGGAATATTGGTATCCAAAAGTAAAGCGCGGTTGGTAACCGCCCGGTAAGTTAACGAGTGGGAATCCCTGTTCTTTTGCTATTTTTTGTAGCTTTCCGCCAGAACTAATACAAACAATGCGTGGGCGTTTTGATTCCGGCAGGCTAAGAGCCTTATTGGCTATGGATAAGGTTTCTTCGGTGTTACCGGAATAGCTAGAACAAATTAATAAATAGGAATTATCCACATGTTTAGGCAAATCGTAATCCCGGACCACCTCAAAAGCTACATCGAGTCCGGGCACAGCAGACAGTGCGGTAGCCGCCAGCGCCGAGCCACCCATACCAGCTACCATAACTGCCTTGGGTAGCCAGCCGCCATCGGACCAATCAATATTAAATTTGTGAGTGTATTGGCGCCACTGTTTTTCGGCAATGCCAAGCGCATCCTGGCCGTCGCGTTGATGAATATATTTAAGGTCGTCTAACATGACCTTATTTTACATTTTTCAGTTCAGATTTTACATTTATTTATCATTTTGCATTTAACAAAATGGTTCTTATGCCTTAAAATAAAAACTAATCATTGTTAATTCATTGATAATTGAAAATTGTTAATTGATCACTACCCGCCATAGGCGGGACTTAGGGGGTGGAATGTTCGGTTTAGGCGATAACAATCAAGCTAGTAACGACAGCCAACAGTCTGGCGCAACTGCCGTACCGGGGGCAACCGACACAGTGAACTCTTTAGGCGCTGCCCGCGCTTCTTATCCACTAACACCTGCTATGCCAAGCGGGTCTTCGGCCCCAACTTTGCCCACAGTTGCCGCACCGCTAGAGACAAAACCATCCACAATTGATACTGGCTCAACAAATCAAACCCCTACCACTCCAGACAGTGGCATCAATGGCGTCCATTTAGAAAACGCCTACATTCCTGCTGACCCGCCAACCATGGACACCACCGACAATGACTCAAACTCGGCAAAACCGACTGCCTCTTCTCTACTGCAAGACAATACACAAGAAGATGGCCTGATTAAACTTAAGCAGCAAGCATTACAGAGCCTGGCGCCTTTGGTAGATCAGTTAGACCAATCCCCCGAAGAAAAATTTAAAACTACCATGATGCTTATACAGGCTTCTGATAATGCCGAGCTGGTTCACGAAGCTTACGATGCCGCCAACAAGATAGAGGACGAAAAAGCCCGTGCCAGGGCACTGCTAGACGTGGTTAATGAAATAAACTATTTCACCCAGCATCACGACGAAGAACCCGCTTAGTCTAGAAATTGTCAATCGTCACCGGTTTTGGGCAGTGGAGTAGACGAATTGTTTGGACTTGGTACAGGAGCAGGACTGCTGGTAGAGCTATCGCCACTAGACGAACCCTGTTCTGATGATTCCTTGGATGCAGCTGCCGGCTCCGGTGTCTTTTTTATCTGAGGTGTTGTTTGCGTAGAACCTGAGTCTTTATTGGATACCTCTCGGTAAGCCCAGCGTCCGGCAAGAACAACGCCGGTGGCCACAGCTAAGGCCAGCAAAAAGAAAACCAGAAGTACCGGCCAGCGCCGGCCTTCTTTCTTATGGAGTTC
>PFEG01000050.1 GCA_002793885.1 Candidatus Saccharibacteria bacterium CG10_big_fil_rev_8_21_14_0_10_47_8 | reverse complement strand
CCGAGTGGATTTTTTGGCGGATAGCGGAGTCTTTTTCTACTTGTGTCGCCAACCTTTTTAATATGTCATCCAAGATGCCGCCGGCCTCGCCGGCTCTTATCATATTTACGTAGACACTATTAAAAATAGTGGGGTATTTAGCCATAGCGTCAGCCATTGGTACGCCACTTTCGATGTCACGGTTGATACCCAAAATAACCCCTTTAAAATATTTATTCTCAGTTTGATCGGCCAACGTGCCTAGGCCCCGGGGCAGCGGTACGCCGGCATCTATCATGGTTGATAGTTCGCGGGTGAATATAACCAGTTCGCGGAGTTTTACCTTGTGGGCAGATAGCGTAAACCTTGGCTTTTTTGTGCTTACCTCGCGGACACTTAAAGGTTTAGCACCTTGTAAACGGAGGCTTTCAACAGCTGCTTCACGGGTAGGTGAGGTTAAAAGGCCGGAGCTTTTGTGGCCGTCTTTGCTGATAATGTTGTATGAGAATTGAGGCATAAGGTTAACGCTCGGAGGTTACGCGCATGACTTCTTCTAACGTAGTTTGGCCGCGAAGCGCCTTAATAAAGCCATCAGTTTGCATCGTTATCATGCCCTCTTTGATAGCTTGGTCTTGGATGTTTTCGCTGGTTCCATTACTGATTATTAGCTTTTGAAGCTCGGGGCTGATTGTCAGTACCTCGTAAATACCCATTCGTCCTCGGAAAGAGCTGGCGCCGCCGCTACCATTCATTCGCCAAAGTTTTTTAATGGTGGTTTCGGTAGTAGCCGGTTGGCTAAAGACTTCTGCTTGATGAGTTCCGGCCGGAGACTTGAACGAATTTGCGGACATTGCCTTGATTTCCAGCTGGTTAATGCGTTTCATATTCTCTTCGTTCTCAATCCCAAAAGCTACCCCAACTCTTTTAACGGTAGCTTCGTCTGGTGTGTAACTTTCTATACCTTCCGGAACTAATTTTCGAACCAGACGCTGGCCAACAATGGCCCGCACCGTACTAGCAATTAAGAATGGCTCAATACCCATATCTAAAAGTCTCGGCAAACAGGTGGCGGCATTATTGGTGTGCAGTGTGCTAAAGACCAAGTGGCCCGTAAGAGCGGCCTGGACCGCCAGCCGAGCCGTTTCGCCGTCACGGATCTCACCTACCATAATAATGTTAGGATCCTGGCGCAGCAAAGCTCGGAGTCCGTTAGCGAATGTCATGCCGGCTGCCGGGTTTACTTGGACCTGGTTGACGCCCGGTATCTTGTATTCAACCGGGTCTTCTACCGTACTAATATTTACCGATGGCTGGTTTAGTCGGCTCAGAATGCTAAATAAACTTGTACTCTTGCCCGAACCGGTCGGGCCGGTAAACAAAATCATTCCGTGAGGGCGGGTCAGAGCGTGTTCCAACCGTTCCAGGTTAGTGCCCCAAAAGCCGAGCTCCTCTAAGGTAGAGGGCTTACTTGACTCATCAAGTATTCTCATGGCTACCTTCTCACCGTCGGCAATCGGCAAGGTGCTGACACGCAAGGCATACTGTCCGCTACCAATCACAACCTTAAAGCGGCCGTCCTGAGGAGCCCGCCGCTCGTCAATTTTTAGATTAGAAAGAATTTTTATACGGCTTACTAAGGCTGCTAAAACTTTCTTTGGCAGACGGTTGGTTTCTTTAAGCTGGCCGTCCACGCGATAGCGGATACTTACGTAGTCTTCACGAGGCTCAATATGGATGTCGCTGGAAGACTGTTTAATAGCGTAATCGATAATTAGGTTGACAGTTTGAGCTATCGGGCTATCCTCGGCAACATCTTCTTCGCTAACTTCTTCCTCATCCTGGGTGGTATCGCTGGCGATAACCTGGGTTAGCTCGCTGGTAATGTTGCCTCGGTATTGATCTAGGGCGGATAAAATATTGGACCGAGTGGCAACATGAATTTTAATATCCGAACCTAACTGTTTTTGCAAAAAGTTAAGCGCCTGCACATCATCAGGGTCTTCCATGGCCAGCAGCTTAGCTCCGTCCATTGTGACGTCAAATAAGACCACGCTGTATTGCCGAGCGATATGCTCAGGAATAAGCTTTAGGACCTCTTTGCGCAGATTCCGAGCCACGATTTCCACAAACGGTACCCCTATTTCGGTGGCATAAAGCTGGGTAAGCTCTTTTTCACTGATAGCATTGCTTCTTAAGACCACGTCCTGTAGAGGTTTTTTATCGGTTTTTTGTTGTTCAGTTAGAGCATGAAGCAACTCATCGTTTACCTTATGGCTTTTTTTGAGCAACTCAACTACGAGCCCATCGCTAATGCGCATATGCTTAGTATAGTGGCCTCTGGCTACACTAACAAGAAATACGTGGATTTGTTGCTTATTGTCGTAAATTAGCTCAGAGTTTACGGGAGCATTCAGTTTATACTTCAAGTTTTTAAGCAGCAGCAATTTCTGGGTTTTAATTGCTTGCTATAATTCTAAGTACAGTGTTCAGCCGGAGATTAAATCGTAGAAAGGTAATGAGGAAAGAATATGGCAAAGACTGATGCAAAAGTAGCCGCAAACGGTAAGAGCCAAGCTTTGCAGTTGGCGGTAGACCAGATTGAAAAACAATTTGGCAAGGGCTCGATTATGCGTTTGGGCGAGGCTTATAAAGTTGACGTAGAAACTACCTCATCGGGCAGTCTCAGCCTGGACATTGCCTTGGGAGGCGGTATTCCAAAGGGCCGCGTCATTGAGATATATGGTCCGGAAAGTTCTGGCAAGACTACTCTGAGCCTGCATGCCGTAGCCGAAGTTCAAAAGCTAGGCGGGGTAGCTGCTTATGTGGATGCCGAACACGCTCTGGATCCGGCATACGCCCAGAGAATCGGCGTCAAAACCGAAGATTTACTGCTCAGCCAGCCCGATAACGGCGAACAGGCGCTGGAGGTGGTCGAGGCCTTAGTTAGGTCTAACGCCGTGGATATCATCGTTGTAGACTCAGTTGCGGCATTGGTGCCACAGGCCGAAATAGAAGGTGATATGGGTGATGCTCATATGGGCTTGCAGGCCAGACTTATGAGCCAGGCGCTGCGTAAACTAACCGGCGTGATAAGTAAAACCAAGTGTACGGTAATCTTTGTAAACCAGCTTAGAATGAAAATCGGCGTAATGTTTGGCAATCCAGAAACTACCACCGGCGGTAACGCCCTGAAGTTTTACGCCTCCATCAGGATGGATATCCGCCGTATTAGCCAGATTAAGGCCGGAGACGAAGTAATTGGTAACCGAACACGGGTAAAAGTGGTCAAAAACAAAATTGCCCCGCCGTTTAGAGAGACCGAATTTGACATCATGTACAACCAGGGTATCAGCCGTGAGGGCGACGTTCTGGACCTGGCCGTTTCAAGAGATATAATCGCCAAAAGCGGCGCTTGGTTTGAATATGGCGGCGCCAAGATCGCCCAAGGCCGCGAAGCCGCTAAAAAATATCTAAAAGATAACCCCAAAGTCTTGGAAGAAGTCTCCAAAAAAGTTCGCGAAGCCGCTCGACCCGAATAAAAAAATGACAGCCGCGAATCACGCAGTAACTGGGGCCTAGAGCCATGGTTATCACCGCGCTTAAGAAACAGGTAAAAAACCTAGAGCGGGTAAGTGTGTTTGTAGATGGGAGATATTCGTTTTCGTTGAGCCTAAACGAGCTGATTACCGAACGTATCAGGCAGGGCGATGAGATTGGCCAAGCCAGGCTTAAAAAACTACAAAAAATATCCAGCGACGGAAAGCTAAAGGCCAGAGCGCTGGTCTGGCTGATAAATCGGCCGCACTCAACCCGCGAGTTCAAAGATTATTTGATAAGAAAAAAGGCTGACCCGGAATTAATCGAAAAATTTGTCAGAGATTTTACGGATAGAGGATATCTGAATGACCGTCAATACGCGGCTTGGCTGGTCGAGTTAAGAGGCCGCGGCGGTAGAAGCGACAGAGCTCTTAGAGCGGAGCTTTATAAAAAGGGAATCGGCAGGGAAGTCATCGGGGAAGTGATGGAAGGTACCCAGGACGAAATGGAGAGGCTAAAAATTATGATAGCCAAAAAACAGAAGTTATCACGTTACAAGAGCGACGAACTAAAACTTGCAAAATACTTAACTAGTCAAGGATTCAGCTATTCACTGGTTAAACAGGCTTTAGGGTCTGATGATTTTTTAGACTAACCGGACGCCGGAGCGGTAGCGCCAGCCAGCTCTTCTTGAGTTTCTTTGGCTTCGTTATCGTCTACCAATATGTAATTATCGGTTACCTCTTGGATCTGGTTTCGGTCAATTAATAAAGTATCTTCTACGGAGAATATTTTAACTAGCGATCTGGCCACATAGAGTTTTTGTACAAACATACTTTCGTCGTAGGTAAAGTCACTTACTTTTCCCAGTTTATGCCGCTTGGTTTTAACCAGTTTATCCAAAAGCTGAAAACGGATGCCCAAAACCTCTTGGTGTCTTACCAGGTCTTCGGGCACGCTAAGAGCCGAATCATTATCCACTGCCAGCCCTTTGGGCATTATCTCCCGGACGTTCTCTGTAAATAATACTAACTGCTTGGGACTGGTTGGACTTTTGCACCACCAGCCGATAATTTTTAGATTGTGTGGATTTATAATTGGCTCTAGCGCAACGCCAATTTGTCCCTCGCTATGCAGGCTCAAAATTGGCTGGCCAAACAATCCTTTACTCATCATAAGCATAATAAACTTAGTATAAACGTGCGGTGCCCAAGATGCTACTGCTTGCCCAGTAGTAGACTTTCGAGTCGCCCGCTGAAGGCGGGTTTATATTCGCCTACTGCGAATAATCTCAAAAGCTCACTACTGGGCTTGCCTAAAAATTTACAACGTATTTTGTAAACGTAAGCACTTGTTGTGAAAGATTCTGATACTATAATTGCTAACAAATGAGGCGTCCCATAGCATTGCTATGGGTGGGACTATCAGTAATATTAAGTTGCTTAACTATTTTATTACCACAAACCCTAGCCGAGTCTGCCACTCCGCCTCCGCAAATCATAATCTCCCAAATAAAAATCACCAGCAGCAACGGCCAATTTATCACGTTGTACAACAACACCAATGGCACTATCGATCTTGCCACCATACAACTGCAGTATTTTAATAGCTATGACCTTCTTGATGCTACCAGTGGTAAGCTGATTAGCCTTAGTGGTAAAGTACCGGCTCATGGTTACATAATTGTGAACGATGGTCCGGTGCAGGTCTGTTACCAAATGGTCGTTGACTCGGTCTCGTTAGGTTTAAGTACTAGTAAGGGGATGATTCAGGTTGGCCATCTTACATCGGACAAATCACCTCAATTTATTAGTGTCTTAGACGATTATATCGCCTGGGCTAAGCCTCCATCGTCTACTTCACCGCCCCTGCCTAGTGGTGTTGCACCGTTACCCACATCTACCGGCGAGTTTTTGCAGCGACAACCTTTGGATGGCCAAAACGCTCCACGTGTTGGCGCCATTGGCGAGGGCTTCTGGTTGAGTGCCCAGCAACCCGACGGTTCAAGTCTTTGTAACTCTGGTCCTGCATCTGTGGGTAACGGTAATCAGTTACTAGCAGCAACTCCACCGCCTCCAAACATAATCAGTACTTCTTCTGGTGCAAATCTGCCGGCGGTCGATGCCGGCCTGGCGGCTCCGCAATTATCAGAAATTTTGCCCAACCCCGCGCCGCCGCTATCTGATGCTACTGATGAGTTCGTGGAACTTTACAATCCCAATGACGCGCGGTTTGATTTAAGTGGTTTTGCCTTGCAGGCGGGCATAAGTACGACTCATAACTATATTTTTCCAAGCGGCCAGTTTATTTTGCAGCCACATGAGTTCAGAGCTTTTTACGCCTCTCAAACAAGCCTGACTCTTTCCAATGACACCGGGCAAGTAAAGCTGTTAGATCCATCAGGTAACGTTTTATCAGAGAGTGATGCATATATGACTGCCAAAGATGGCTACGCCAGAGTCTATGCAAATGGCTCATGGCAGTGGACAACCACCCCTACACCTAGTGCTGCAAATATCATCAATGCCCCGCCAGCTGCAAAAAAATCCGCTACGGCTTCCAAAACCACAAAAACAGCCAGCAAAACAGCAGTTAAGAGCGCAAAAACTACCGCGAAACCCAAAGTTTCTAACGGTACTCCGCCATCAGCTGTAACTGCTGTAGGCAATTTACACCCGTTAGTGCTTGCCGGAGTTGGCACACTGGCTTTACTATATGCTCTATATGAGTACCGGCATGATTTGGCAAACACGTTCCACCGGATCCGCCGAAACCGAGCGGCTGGGTGAACTAATCGGCAAGTCACTAAAAGGCGGAGAAGTCATTGAATTGCACGCTGATTTAGGCGGCGGAAAAACCACCTTTACGCGCGGTCTTGCCCGCGGTTTAGATATCGAGCAAAATGTAACTAGCCCAACTTTTACAATCAGCCGGACGTATCAGGGCAAACGAAAAATCGAACTGAGACACTTCGATTTTTATCGCCTGCATGAGGCCGGGGTGGTGGCTAAACAACTAGAGGAATCAATCAGCGAGCCCAATGTGGTGAGTGTTGTGG
>PFEG01000020.1:6797-12204 GCA_002793885.1 Candidatus Saccharibacteria bacterium CG10_big_fil_rev_8_21_14_0_10_47_8 | reverse complement strand
AACCCTGCGGGTTACTTCAGATCACTCGCACTGTTGGGG
Organism: Candidatus Saccharibacteria bacterium CG10_big_fil_rev_8_21_14_0_10_47_8; assembly: GCA_002793885.1. Classification (GTDB taxonomy): domain Bacteria; phylum Patescibacteriota; class Saccharimonadia; order Saccharimonadales; family UBA10212; genus 21-14-0-10-47-8-A. The sequence goes on along the minus strand of PFEG01000020.1, from coordinate 12,165 downwards.
TAGTGAGCAGTTACGAGGGTAAGGCTAGACAAACGCGTTAAATAATATGATAATGTCTACAGTAAAATGAGCGCAAAAATAAAAAACTCGGTCCGTTCTGCTGGACACCACAAACATATACCCAAAGGCGTAAGCTCAAGAGCTTTTGAAAGAGTTCATTGGCCATACCTGCCAGTCTTACTAATAGCCGGTCTTTTCTTAAGTTTGGGCGGCCAGACCGGCGCCTTACAGGCTGCAATGCGTCATCCCGGAAGCAAGGTATTGGCCTACTCCACCAGCATGAGTGTCAGCGGCCTTTTAAACGATAGTAATGCCCAGAGAACTAGCAACGGTGTCGGTGCGCTATCGCTAAGCAGCCAGCTTAACGGAGCAGCCCAAGCTAAAGCCAATGATATGGCCTCCCGAAATTATTGGAGCCACAATACCCCGGAAGGAAATCCACCGTGGGTATTTGTGGATGCTCAAGGATATGCCTATCAAAAGTTAGGTGAGAACTTAGCGGCCGGCTTTAGCGACGAACAATCAACAGTGGCAGGCTGGATGGCCAGCCCGCCGCACCGCGAAAATTTACTGGACCCAGCGTTTTTAAATGTCGGGTTTGGCTTTGCCAATAATGAAAATTACACTTCCGCAGGCGGCGGCCCGATGACGATTGTGGTGGCATTTTACGGAAAGCCGGCAGGAGCACCAGCAGCTCCACCGGCGGTAGCAACCAGCACACCGCCACCAGCTCCGGCCAGCAAACCACCGGCCCCGCAGCCTAGCCCGGCACCAGTACCAGCCGTGAGCCCGTCCCCGACCCAACCAACTCCCGAGACAGCCAAGCCAACAGATACTAAAACGGCAACTCCTAAGCCCAAGTCAAAAGCGCGGCCGGCAACCACCGAAACACCTACGTCAGGGATAACCTTGTCACTACGTACATCTCGGGCTCAAGTTGCCTTCGCTCACCTTCCAGCAGCCAGCCTGGCAACCGGCATAGTCAGTTTTATTGCCGTTGCGGCTCTTGGCCTTTGGGTCAGCAAACATGCCTTAGCGGCTCGACGGGCATTCACTAAAAGTGAAACGTTCGCTATCAGGCATCCGCTGGTTGATATTGGGCTGATTACAATCGCGGCTTGCGCTTACCTACTGACTCAGACTGCCGGCCTGATACAATAGCTTACACACTTCGCATCGTCACTCTGCCAGCCAATCTGGCCGCACCAGTGGCTCTTGGCGCATCACGGCGTTACCAGAGCTCCGGTGCTTCCCCACAGTATCTTTTATACAGTTCAGTCCGCGCTACACTGGCGCTCTTTAAGCTGCATTTAAGTGCGAAGTGTGTTTTGGAAGTTAACGTACAACCACGTTTGTGGCGCCAAAAACCGACGCCAGATCACGCAGACTTTTCTCGTTTATATCGATTGTCTGGGGTAATTTTATGGCTTGTTTCCCGGTCTCAACACCAGTAACCAGAACGACTTCCGTGTCGCCCTGGTGTATATCCAGTTTTTCTTTGAGCGCCAGTAGTAGCGGTTTGTCTGAACTGTCCTCCAGGCGGATGTATAAGCGCTTGCGAGCAGTAGTTTTTTTATCGGCTGAAACCGAGGCGGCAGTTGGAGTCGGTTTTTTAAGAGCGTGGCTGGCAGAATCATTAGAGTTAACTAATTTAGCCTCGTCAACCAGTAGCTTTAGCTCATCGCCGGCACTACTACCTCTGCCGCCGCCAAGCTTGCCCCGGCTTATTATAATTTGGTCGCGTTGCCAAACAGTTGGGTCTAGCGCATAAAGTTTAGGAAATACAATCAATTCTATCTCTCCGCTCATGTCTGTGAGTTTGGCAAAGGCCATTTTGGCGCCTTTTTTAGTTATTACTTCACGCATTTCTGTAATTGAGCCGCCAACTGTTATCTCCTCACCCGCCATACTGGCGATTACTGAATCTAGGGGCATCGTCTGGGGAGCTAATACCGCCGCATACGCTTCCAGTGGATGGCTGCTAAGGTACAAACCCAGCAGTTCGCGTTCCCAAGCTAGTTGTTCGGCTGCCGAATACACTGGATTTGTATTACTCCAGGAGAGTTTTAAGATTGCTTCGTTAGGGTTATCGCTAGCAGTACCAAAAAGCCCAACCTGGCCGCTGGCTTCATCTTTTTGCAGCCGGCCCGATAGGGCTAGAATGTTTTCGATATTATGTAATAGCAAACTACGCTCACCAAAGCGATCGAGTGCTCCGGCTTTGATTAGGCTTTCCATGGACTTACGGTTAACTATCTGGGGGCTGACTGACTTGCAAAAATCTTCGATTTTATTAAACTGGCCGCCACAGGCCTCTCTGGCCCTTAATATTTCTTCAGCGGCACCATGACCGACGTTTTTTATGGCGTCTAAGCCGAACCTGATCTGTTTTTGGCCGGCAACTATGGCAAATTCATGGAACGACTCATTAACATCTGGTGCCAGCACTTCTATACCAAGCTGCTTACACTCCTTAATTTCTATAGCCAGGCGGTCAGTATTATCATAGTCACTGGTCATCACGGCCGCCATGAAAGCCTCCGGATAGTGAGCCTTCAGGTAAGCAGTTTGGTAGGCAATCATGGCGTAGCAGGCCGCATGACTTTTATTAAATGAGTAGTCAGCAAACGGTTGAATGAGAGTCCACAGCTTTTGGGCCTCACCTTTGGTAAGGCCTTGTTTGAGGCAGCCCTCGACAAACCGTGGCTTTTCGGCGTTCATAATATCGCGCTTCTTTTTACCGATGGCTTTGCGCACCAAATCGGCTTGGCCCGGACTATACCCGGCGATCATTTGCAGCATACCGATAATCTGCTCTTGATAGACCATCACACCATAGGTGTTTTTTAAAATCGGCTCCAGTGATGGGTGTGGGTAGGTGATACGCTGGGGTTGATTTTTACCGAGAATAAACTGGGGTATTTCAGCTATTGGTCCAGGACGGTACAGGGAGACCATAGCGATAATATCGTCGAATTGGTTAGGTTTCAGCTGCTTTAAGTACCGCCGCATGCCGGCCGATTCCAGCTGGAAGACCCCAGTTGTTTCACCACGCCTTAGTAGCTCAAAAGTCTGAAGATCATCAAGAGGAACCTGATCGATATCAATATCTTTTTCATAGACTTTTTTTATGATTCGCAAGGCGTTTTTGATGGTGGTAAGGTTGGATAAACCCAGAAAATCTATTTTAAGAAGTCCGAGATCTTCGATGGGACCCATGGAGTACTGAGTAGTTACCACGCCCTTTTGGGCCATTTCCAGCGGCACGAACTTTACGATATCACCGGGTGCTATTACTACACCGGCGGCATGGACGCCGTGGCTACGGATTGTACCCTCCAGTCTTGTGGCCAGTTCGAACACTCGGGCTGACTGCGGATTGGTAGAATTCTCGGCCTTGAGCTCGGCCACTTCTTTTAAGTGAGTAGCCAGTGGGGTATGCCGGCCCTGGACCGGCGGCGGAATCATCTTTGCTAGCCGATCGGCTTCGGAATATGGTACCTGTAAGACCCTCGCGACATCGCGCACCGAATTGCGAGCCGCCATTCTGCCAAATGTTACGATATTAGCCACCCGATCGGTGCCGTATTTATCCACACAGTAGTTGATTACCTCATCACGCCGCGAATCCTGAATATCAATATCAATATCCGGCATACTAATACGATCCGGATTTAAAAACCGTTCAAAGAGTAGATCATAGGCCAGTGGATCAAGTTCAGTAATGCGAGTAGCATAGGCCACGATGGAACCGGCCGCACTACCCCGACCCGGCCCAAATACAATACCATGGTCTTTGCCCCAATTGATAAAATCCGCGACAATCAAAAAATAGCCATTAAAGCCCATCCTATTGATGGAATCAAGCTCATATTCGGCCCTCGCTATTACGTCTTTTGAGAGACATTTTTTAGCTTCAGGAACTGATAACTTATAGGCCCGTTGCCTACCTTTATCCCCGTATCGCCAAGCTAGGCCTCTCCAGACTTGTTTTTGGAGGATAGTCTTTTCGGTTTCGCCAACTGGAACCGGAAACTGGGGAATCAGGATTTTGCCAAGTTCAATATTTAGACTACAACTGTCGGCTATTTTTTTAGAGTTGGTTATAAGCTCAGGGTGATCCTTGCCCCAACGCTTGATAACTTCGCGAGGATCAGCAACATGCAACTCAAAATCTTTTAGGCTCATTCGCTGCTCGTCAGCCAAAAAGGCACCTGTTTGGACGCACAGTAATATTTCATGGGCTTCTTGGTCTTCATGCTTCAAGTAGTGAGCATCACAAGTCACTACAGCCGGGATTTCTAACTCGCTAGCAATTTTTAACAGCTGCTCGTTTACCAGGGTTTGTTCCGACCAAACCATCGGATGCTGCGGATGGCCGCTATCCAGAAGCTCGATGTAATATCTATCGCCAAATATTCTCTTATACCACACAGCTACTTCTTTGGCCTGCTGATATTGGCCCTGGCGCAGCGCGTCGCTAACCTCGCCGCTCATGCAGCCGCTTAGGACAATGATTCCCTGGCCGTACTTTTCCAGTAGTTCGTGATCAATTCTAGGCTTATAGTAAAATCCGTCCAGGTTGGCAATTGTCGATAGACGCATTAGATTCTGATAACCAATATTATCCATAGCCAACATGGTTAAGTGGTAGTACTGGCGGTCGTGAACTGAATCCTTGTCGGTATGCGCCCGGGCAGCCACATAAGCTTCCATGCCAATTATCGGTTTGATCTTGGCTTCGTTAGCGGCTTTATAAAATTCTATGGCGGCGCTCATAGTACCGTGATCTGTCACGGCCATCGCGTCCATGCCCATTTTTTTTACGTAGGCAGTCAGTTCGGGGATTTTGGTTAAACCATCCAACAAACTGTATTGTGTATGATTATGGAGATGCACATAGTCGGATGGCCGCCAGGCTGCTGATGTACTGACGTGTTTTTTGACTTTATTATCTTCCAACTCGCTCATTGCCTATTATTATACAGATTAAAAGCAGCCGCGCTGCGGGCTTTGGCTGCTTTTTTAACAAACGTTTATATACTTAGCTTTTCAGATATTTGCCAAGATTTTTTTGGGCCTGCTTGGCCTGCTTGATGGCTTTGTTCAGCTGGGGATCATCGGCCTCACCTTTTTTAATCGCCCCAAGAACATGTGCCGCTTTATCTTGTGCGTCTTTGGCGCGTACTACAGCTTCGTTAAACTCTTCGCGTGCTTGAGCGCTAAGAGCGATGGTCTGGGTCTTGGCGTTATTTAGAAGCAAGTTCAGCTCATCGTGAAGCCGCTCCAGTTGCTCAACCGCGTCTTCCTTTATGTCTATTGCTTTGTCAGCGATATCCGTTCGTGTTTCTTTTCCACTCTTTGGAGC
>PFEG01000020.1:341-6765 GCA_002793885.1 Candidatus Saccharibacteria bacterium CG10_big_fil_rev_8_21_14_0_10_47_8 | reverse complement strand
CGTCTTTAGCCATTATTTTTCCCCTTATTTCTTACGCTTAAATTTGGCGGCATTTTCTACGATACTACCCACTACTTTCAATGCAGCCAGCGGTGAGGCAGTTTTTTTAAACGCCGAGGCAGCCGATTCTACCGAGTCGGCAACGTTTTCGGCGTGTTCAGCTATCCGACGGATTCGCTTTAGTAAGGATATTAGATATACCGCAACAATGATGAGCAAGATCAAAAAAACACTTAGAGTCGCACTGACGATTATCAGTAATGTTTCGGCTGCTGTGTTCATATAAAGTTAGTATACCCAATAAACTAGCAGCTACGCAATCAGAGCGCCTACAAGCCTAATTGTTTTTTGATGATTTTCTGGGCGACACCCGGATTGGCCTTGCCATGGCTTTTAGCCATTACTTGTCCCACTAGAAAGCCGATGGCCTTTAGCTCGCCTTCTTTAACGTCGCTGGCAGCCTTTTTATTTTCTTCCAAAACTTTGGCTACGATTTTCTCAATTTCATCTTCGTCAGAAACCTGTATGAGGTTTAGCTTCTCAATAATCCGCGCTGGAGCTTCACCTGTTTTTAGATTTTCTTGAGCGACAAGTTTACCGGCAGTTGAGTTGAGTTCTCCATCGCTAACCATCTCAGCCACTTTAATTTGATCCGTGACGCTTACATGGGACATATTAGACGCTTCTAACAGCTGAAAAATAACTCGCCGGGCATTTTCGGCGGATGTCTTGCTTATAGCCTCCAAAGCAGTTGGTACAACATCCGGTTTATCTAAAATATCCTCGACTACCTTGGCCTCAACTTTTATGGTTGTAAGTTTTTGGCGTATGGCTGGGGGGAGTTCGGGCAGGGTTTTTTTGAATCTGGAAATATCGGATTCACTCAACTCAACCGGCGGGATATCCGGTTCGGGCATATAACGGTAATCATGAGCCTCTTCCTTGCCGCGTTGGCTGGTAGTTTTTTGTTTGGCCTCGTCCCAGCCCCGAGTTTCTTGAACTACTACACCGCCCCTTTCGAGCAGCTCAATCTGGCGATTAATTTCAAATTTAACGGCGTTTTCTACGCTTCTAAAACTATTCAGATTTTTGATTTCACTGCGCGTACCCAGTTTTGAGGCGTTCGGGCTGACGCTGATATTGACATCAAAGCGTAGGTTGCCGTGGTACAAATCTACATCGCTAACGCCAGAGTACTTCATTAGCAGATAAAGCTCACGGGCATAGGCTTTTGCCTCAACAGCGCTATGGATGTCAGGTTCACTGACAATTTCCAACAGTGGTGTTCCGGCCCGGTTAAGATCTACCAGCGAGTAATCGGCGCCAGCCGGGTGGATATTTTTGCCAGCGTCTTCTTCTAAATGCGCCCGGGTAATTCCAATGCGTTTGGCTTGGCCAGCCACTAAAATATCAATGTGGCCGCCAACGATAATCGGTTGGTCGTATTGGCTTATTTGGTAGCCTTTGGGCAAATCTGGATAGAAGTAATGCTTGCGATCAAATTTGCTGAAAGCCTGTGGTTTGGTATTAAACGCGAAAGCCGCCCGAGCCGCCAGTTCAATAGCAGCTTGGTTTAGGTATGGCAAGGCTCCGGGCATACCAACGCAGATATGACTGATCAGTGTGTTAGGAGCAGCGTCACGAGCATTGTTGTCTACTGCGGCAAACAGTTTAGTTTTGGTTTTAAGCTGTACGTGCGTTTCAATCCCAATAGTCGGAATATACTTGCCAGCGCTCATATATTCCTCCATTTTTCAATTTTACAATTACCAATTTTCAATAGATTTTCATTTATCAGTTCACAAACATTTGGACACCAGGAAATGTAAAATGAAAAATTAATGGTAAATGATAAACGGTAAATGGCAACTGTTCTCATAAGGCCCCCAAATCCTTCAAGCCCCGCCTAAAACCGGCCAAGGCGTTTTGGGCCTCACGTTTTTTAAGCTTGGTATCGGGCTCGTGCACTAAGCGATTACGGAGTTTGTGGGCGTACCAAACCGAGTCATTGTCAGTTAAAGAACGTTGGGCGGCTACCAGCCGCTCACCCATGGTTTTGCCATTGAAGTTGCGCCGTTTCAAAGCCTCATCTAGTAGTTTATCGGCATCAATGACCGCCAGGACTATGCCGTCCGATGTTTTTACCCGAGCGAGCAGCTCCAGCCATTTCTTCTGGAAGTAATCCTGATTGAGCTTGTGAGTCATTCGCCGACTCAAGATACCGACACTCATGAGCATAACCACGCCGAAAACAATGGCTAAGATTAGAAAAATGGTGCTCATAAGCTTAAGCCAGCTCCTCAAAGCCTTTAGCGATGCCTAGCAACGCTCGGTCGGCACGCTGGGAAGCTATCAGCTGTAGGCCAACCGGCAGGCCTTGGCTTTTGCCGGCTGGCACACTGATTGCCGGATTACCCGCCATATTTGCGGCCACTGTAATTATGTCTGTTAGATACATTTTGAGCGGATCATCAGTTCGTTCACCGATTTTAAAGGCCACCATTGGGGCAGTTGGACCTACTAAAAAATCGTAGCTAGCAAATGCTTGGTTGAACTCGTTGATTATCATGGTGCGTACAGTCTGAGCCTTTTTATAGTAGGCATCGTAATAACCGCTGGACAAAACGTGAGTCCCGATCATAATACGCCGTTTTGCTTCCAAGCCAAAGCCTTCCTCACGGCTCAGTTCATAGCTCTGGTCCAGATCTACGGCTTTTTTTGAACTGTGCCCGTACCGCTGGCCATCATACCGGGCCAAGTTACTGCTGACTTCCGCCGGGCTTACTATGTAGTATGCAGCTAGGGCCAGTGGCAAACTTGGCATACTTACTTCTGTGACTTGGGCGCCGGCATTTTTTAATTTTTCTATAGCAGATTCGATTTGGATACGCACACCAGGTTCCAAGCCGTCTGACATATACTCTTTAACGACACCAATCTTTTTGCCCTTAATTTTTGTATCAAGATCGGTATATGAATTATTGTCTCGTTCAATCATGGTGCTGTCTAGTTGATCTTGGCCGGACATTACCTCAAGGACTAGCGCAGCGTCTTCAACAGTCTTAGTTAAGGGCCCAATAACGTCCGTGCTGCTAGCCATGGCTACCACACCGCTGCGGCTGACCAGCCCATAGGTTGGTTTTAAACCTACCGCACCGCAAAAACTAGCCGGCAAACGGATTGAACCACCGGTATCCGTGCCAAGGGCAAAAGGCGCCAAGCCCAAAATCACGGCCGCTGCCGAACCACCAGAACTGCCGCCCGGCACCCTGGTTTTATCATGTGGATTTTTAGTCACGAACCAGTCGCTGTTTTCGGTACTGCTGCCATGGGCAAAAGCGTCTAGATTAGCCTTAGCCACGCAAATAGCGCCAGCTTCCTCCAGCTTTTCAATGGCCGTGGCCTGATATGGAGCCTTAAATCCCCGTAAAATATTACTGGCTGCCGTGGTTTCGCCGCCAAAAGTTAAAAAATTATCTTTAGCAATAAAGGGGATGCCAGCCAAGGGCCCAACTTGAACGGCCTTTTTTACCTTTTCGTCAACCTGGGAGGCTCGCTGCCTAGCCCTATCAGGAATTATCGAAATTATCGCCTGATAGTCTTGTTTATCAGCTATGGCCTGCAACGATTTATCAACCAGGTCAACGGCCTTCAGCTGGCCGCTTTGGACTTTGAAGGCAATTTCAGACAAAGCTGGCCACTGACCCATAACTATCCAATTACCCTTTTGACTTTATACTGGCCATCTTTTATGGCCGGCGCGTCAGCCAGCAGGTCACTAGGCTGCGCCTGGTACTTTTTAATCTCATCTTCTCTAGTAACGTTTTTAAGCCCTGTCACCTGGTAGGTGGGTTCCAGTCCCTCCACGTTCACCGAATTGAGAGTCTCGACGTATTTTAAAATATGGGTCAGCTCGACGGCGAATCGATCAACTTCCTCGTCGCTCAGTTTTAGGCGGCTCAAGCGAGCCAGCTTTAATACAGCCTTGCGTGTCAGCTTACTCATAACTTCAATGAATGTAAGTATAACAGACTGGCAATGCCTGTGGACACTAATGATAAATAGCCTTTTGTCATTTTATGGAGAGACTTTCCATCTTGTCGTTGATCTCGGCTATCAGATCACGCAGGTCGGCGGCTTTTTCGAACTCCAGGTTGGCGGCCGCCAGATCCATCTGGACGCTAAGATCGTGAACCAGATGCTTATATTCATCTTTGGGTATCTTTTTTAAATCCAGTTTTGGCTTTTGTTTTTTTTCGGCCCGCGGCAAAAGCTCACTAACCGCTCTGGTGATGCTAGCGGGCGTAATGTTGTGCTGCTTATTATAGCTTTCCTGAACCGCGCGGCGGCGATTAGTCTCATCGATAGTTCGCTGCATGCTACCGGTTACTACGTCGGCATACATGATAACTCGTCCCTCTTGGTGCCTGGCCGCCCGGCCGACAGTCTGGATCAGAGCTTGTGAACTTCGTAAAAAGCCTTCTTTGTCGGCGTCTAAAATAGCCACCAGGCTAACTTCTGGCAGATCCAGGCCTTCGCGCAGCAAGTTGATACCAACCAAAACGTCAAAAACTCCAAGCCGTAAATCGCGCAAAATATCGGTGCGGTCTAGGGTGTCTATGTCGCTATGAATGTAGGCAACCTTAATATTTAATTCTTTCAGGTATTCAGCTAAATCCTCAGACATTCGTTTGGTTAAAGTAGTTACCAAAACACGATGGCCCTTTTTCACGCTTGAGCGAATTTCAGAAATCAAATCATCTACCTGACCTTCAACCGGACGTACCTCTATCACCGGATCCAGCAAACCAGTTGGACGGATAACTTGTTGAGCCGGCTCCGGACTGTGCGACAGTTCATATTCTGCAGGCGTAGCGCTGACGTAGACGACCTGGTTAATATGCCGTTCGAATTCGCTAAAGGTCAGCGGCCGGTTATCTAGGGCGCTGGGCAAACGAAAGCCGTGCTCTACCAATACTTCTTTGCGGGCCCGGTCGCCATGATACATGCCGCGAACTTGGGGGATGGTCATGTGCGACTCATCAACTAAAAGCAGGTAATCATCCGGAAAATAGTCCATCAGGGTTGCCGGTTGTTCACCGGCCTCTCGATTAGTAAGATACCGGCTATAATTTTCAATGCCCTTAACAAAACCGGTTTGCTCCAGCATCTCCAGATCAAATTTGACTCGCTGGTCTATGCGCTGGGCCTCAACTAGTTTGCCCTGTTTTTTAAACCAAGCTATCCGCTCGTTAGCCTCTTCCCTGATTTTTCCCAGGGCGATTTGAAGTTTCTCATTAGGGGTCACATAGTGACTACCTGGGTAAACCACCAGTTCTTGCAGGCTTTTTTCTATTTCGCCGGTCAATGGATTAATTTTAGTTATCCTATCAAGCTCGTCGCCAAAAAACTCAATCCTGTAGGCGCTTTCTTCGCCGGCTGGGAAAATATCAACCGTATCACCTCTGACCCTGAAGTTGCCCCGCTCAAAGGCCATGTCGTTACGGTGATACTGGATATCGGTAAGCTGCCGCAGCAACTTATCACGGACCCGCCGCTCGTTCTTTTTAAGCCGGATAGCTAGGTTATCATAGTCTTCCACTGAGCCGATACCATAAATGCAGCTAACGCTGGCCACGATTATGACATCGCGTCTTGATAAAAGCGCCGCTGTGGCGGCGTGACGCAAACGGTCGATTTCCTCGTTAATGTCACTGTCTTTTTCTATATAGGTGTCGGAGCGGGGCATATAGGCTTCGGGCTGATAGTAATCAAAGTAGCTTACGAAGTAATGGACGGCGTTATCAGGAAAAAATAGGCGGAATTCGTTGTAAAGCTGGGCGGCCAGAGTTTTGTTATGCGAAAGCACCAGCGTCGGTTTGCCAGTGTGATTTATCAGGTTTGCCATGGTAAAGGTCTTACCGCTACCGGTAACACCTAGTAGGGTTTGTTCTTTGAGACCGTTGTCCAGGCCTTTGATTAGCTGGGTAATAGCCGATGGCTGATCGCCAGTCGGGCTATAATCACTAACCAACTTGAATTTAGTCATCCCTTAATTATATCAACTGTGTTGATATTTTACTGGGGTATAGCCTCAAAGTTAGGCAATAGCCCAATAACCGCATCGTGAGTTTCGCTCTGTATGCTCTTTGTTGTATCACCATCACCACAGGCAGCCTGTGGACTTACATAGAAGTAGTAGTAGTCGCCGACGTGACCATATGCTGCCTTGTCCAATTCTTTTGCATACTGCGCAGCAGTTTTCCCAGAATCTATTCCGGAGTCACCAAGAAGGTATTGGTCGGTGGATTTATAGCGTTCGATAACTCCACCATAGTCCGCCCCCTCTTTACACATTTGATCTTTGGCGTCGAGTTCTACCGAACTGAAGCTTGCATAATCGGTCCAAGCCCCACCGCCAGAG
>PFEG01000020.1:0-316 GCA_002793885.1 Candidatus Saccharibacteria bacterium CG10_big_fil_rev_8_21_14_0_10_47_8 | reverse complement strand
TGGCGTTAGATGATTTGTTGGATTCGTGCCGAGTATGCCAAACGTAGTATCCGGCAAATCCAACGACAGCTAAAATTAGAACTACTAACAGCGACTCTATCAAAGTAAAACCTTTTTGATTTTTAAGAGTCACCTATATATTCCTTTGTGCTTATGCTTACTTGTCTTGAGTATACTTTCAAGAACTTCTGTGTCAAGCACCTAGCAGTAGTTAACTAGGGTGTCATCGGACTAGTTATAAACGCTGGCGTATGGCTCGTACAGTTCATCTAAAAGCGAGCTTAGTTTGGCTATCAGCCGGTCGGCATCGGTATCG
>PFEG01000023.1:6698-7968 GCA_002793885.1 Candidatus Saccharibacteria bacterium CG10_big_fil_rev_8_21_14_0_10_47_8 | reverse complement strand
TTGAGCACCGTATTATCTATCTGCACCACTACGTGGCGCAGTAACCCTGCGGGTTACTTCAGATCACTCGCACTGTTGGGGTAGTGAGCAGTTACTACGCCAGGAGTAGTATTTATAAAGCCTTTATGTTATAATTGCTATAGTTCGTCAGTACCTTAGTATCCTCCAATCCATTCCCCGAAATCCCACAATGTGGATGTAGCACAAGGAAGCCGTGCGAAGCGCAGTGAACCGTATAAATGATACGGAGAGCGAGCATTGTAAGCAGGCTGGCACAGTGATACGCCACAAGCTTTTCTAGAATGACGGATTCATTTCGTCAGCTAGTAATGCGTTTGTGAGTTTTCGGGGGCTGAATTTTAAGCTCGACGATTGGACCTTAACAAGTTTCGATGGCAGGTCGGTTCGCACTGAACGTTATCCGGTGCAACCAAATAGATGCAAAAACATCTTTTCGCGAAAAGTTGGCTGTTTTGAATCCGTTCAATCAGTTGGCTCTAGCACCAGTTGTAGCCTAATTGCTGCGACCACGCTCTGAATTGACATCAGATAGAATCAGCAGCGTGTTATATCATCTGATTGCGCTAGGTTATGGTAGCCCACCGTAACTTGGCTAAGTTTATTGGGCTGCACCTATATCTTTTTTGATCGTTCTAAGGGTGTAGGTAAAGAAATTTAAACGATATAAACCTGTAGTCATCAAATTTGTTACCCATCGGACGCGGGGGTAGTACCCGCCAGCTCCACCACTCGACTCACTACGTTCGCTCGTGGTAAACCAGTAATACACTAGGGAAATATCGTAGCGACCGAGTGCAGTTAGTCGAGTGACCCCGACCGCGTGGAGGGGCCAAAGTATAATAGATTTATGACCTGGTTTGTTTATATAGCTCAAGCCCGTACTGGCCGTTATTATGTGGGAATTACGACCGATCCCTTAAGGAGAATTGAAAAACATAATAAAGGACTAGGCTCGCAGATGGCAAGACAGCAGGGGCCGTTTGATTTAAAGTATGTGTCGGCTCCGTTTACATCCAAGTCAGAGGCAAGAAAAAGAGAAATTTTAGTAAAGCCATGGAATAGGATTAAGAAGGAAAAACTAATTAGTGGCGAATGGCAGTAGACTCTATCTCCCAAGACAGTTATAAGTAAATAACCTCTGTTAATTGGAGGTTATTTTGTTTCTATTAAATATGAGTTTTGTAGCTTTATTTTCTAATTAAGGTTACGGTTCCTATAAACACAGCTAGTGCAATAACTGCTGGTATAA
>PFEG01000023.1:0-6688 GCA_002793885.1 Candidatus Saccharibacteria bacterium CG10_big_fil_rev_8_21_14_0_10_47_8 | reverse complement strand
AAGTCAAGTATATTGAACCCGCCACAAAACCTAACGGTATTAGAACAAATATCCCTGTTGCTATGTCTAGTCGGTCTAGGTCTGTGAGTATCTCGAAAGCTACTGCCAGACAAAATAAGAAAAACAGCATTGAAAGGGTTGTGAAAACTGTCCATAGCCCGGCCTTTGCATCCGATTTTATAGACTCTATAGAAAATTCTGGTTCAGTTGGCGCTACAGGTCGGACATTCTTTGCTTGTGGTTTGTCATCTTTCATCAGATTCTTTAAGTGTAATTATACAACAATCTGTATACTGGTTCGGATATGTGTCTGTTAAGATTGTCTAATAAATTCTGTGACTAGTGCACAGCCCTCACGGTATATAGTTATTCTTAGCTCTCATCCACGGGATAGCTAAAATATCTTTCCACCGCCCTAGTTTTGTCTCGGTTAAGTGTCATTTATCTTGGAGAAACTCTACCGAGATGCTTATGCTAGGATAGAGTAAATGTCCAAGCCAAAACTAAAACGCAATCTCTCCCTTACTTTGGTCACGCTTTATGGGCTAGGGAATATCCTGGGAGCAGGCATATATGTCTTAGTAGGTAAGGTTGCTGGGTATTCGGGCGAGAATACGATACTTGCTTTTCTTATCGCCATGGTTATCGCTGGCTTAACGGCATTCTCTTATATGGAACTTTCTAGCCGCTACCCCCAAAGCGCCAGCGTGTCAGTGTATCTACATAAAGCATTTGGTGTAAAGCTTCTGTCTATAATAATTGGACTAGCTTTAGTGCTTGGAGGTGTTGCCTCCGCAGCCGCCTTGTCCAAGGGCTTTGCCGGTTACCTTAACGATATACATCCTGTTCCTGAGCTGTTTGCCAGTGTTGGCTTACTAATTTTCTTGGGCCTTATAGCCGCTAAGGGTATTGGAGAGTCCGCTAAGTTTGCTGCCATTTTTACTATTGTGGAGGTTGGGGGACTGCTTATGATCATATGGGCGGGCCGCTCACAGGTTAACATCACCGAATTTGCTTCATCACTTAGCATAGATCCCGCAATTGGGGTTAGCGGTGTGCTATTGGGAGCCTTTCTGGCGTTTTATGCGTTTATTGGTTTTGAGGACATGGTGAACGTTGTGGAAGAAGTTAAAAAACCCCGAATAACCATGCCCCTTGCTATTTTACTATCATTAACCGCTGCCACGGTGTTGTACCTCTTAGTAGTGTTGGTTAGCATGGCGGTTGTGAACCCAGCGCAACTAGCCCAAAGCGATGCGCCTTTGAGTTTAGTGTTCAGCAAGCTTAGCAGCATAAATCCGCTATATATTAGCGCTATAGGTGTAGCTGCGGCCGTGAATGGCGTGTTGGTGCAGATTATTATGGGTTCTAGGATACTTTACGGGCTCTCAAGACAGGGGTGGATCCATAAAGGGTTTGCTACAGTCCATGTAGTCCACCGCACGCCTATCATTGCAACTGCTGTGGTAACCGCTGCCATGGTTGCGGCAACCATGCTTTTAGGCCTTGTGTCTTTAGCGAAAGTTACCAGCTTTTTGATACTGACCGTTTTTACCCTAGTTAATATATCGTTAATAGTTATAAAACAGCGGGATAAATCTTCTAAAGTAGCCGTAAGGGTGCCAGTTGCCATACCGATATTGGGTGCTCTGAGCTGCATAGGCATGGTAGCTTACCAGACGTTCGGAAGTCCGTAGATTTTTGGTATCACTGGATCTGATGAAATAACGGATGTTAAAATATTCTTATGACAACTAAAAAAACGCAAGAAGAGTTTAAGGTAAACGGAGAAGACCTGCTTAAAAAAGTTAAGCAGCTAATTGCCGAAGGCAATGTCAGGCGGCTGACAATTAAGGACAAAAAGGGAAAAACTATCGTTGAGATGCCTTTGACGGTGGGTGTAGTGGGAGCTGTCTTGGCAGCGCCATTGGCGGCTATAGGAGCAATTGCCGCGCTAGTTACTGAATGCACAATTGCTGTTGAGCGAGAGATCTAGATAGCACATTAGCCCAATAATTATTGGCCAGGCGTTTTTTATTGGCCAGGCAGGGTTGCAATAATAATAGGTAGAGTAGATACTTAAATAGTAATTAACGGGGAAGAATGTGTGATGAAAAAATCGGTTATTGGATTAGTAATAGTGGTAGTGATTGTAGCAGTTGGTGCGTTTGTACTGACGAGGGACTCTGATAAAGACAAAAACACGAATTCGAATAATAGTACCAGCTCAGACGCTCCGCCCCAGAGTAATACGCCTCCGCCAGCAGGCAGTGACCAGAACGCAGCGGCGACAATTGCTTATAGCGACAGCGGCTTTAGCCCTAGCAAAATAACGGTAAAATCTGGAGCCACCGTTACTATCAAAAATACTTCTTCTAACGAATTGCAGTTTAATTCTGACCCACACCCAATACACACCGATAATGAGGAGTTAAATGTCGGAGCTGTTGCGTCGGGCCAAAGCCAAACTTTCACGGCTAGCACAAAAGGCACTTTTGGGTACCATAACCACCTAAACCCGAGCGATAAAGGCACAATCGTTGTTGAGTAGTTTTGGGCATGTCTTTTAAAGTCGCGGATAAAAATAATATCGCGCCGCTGTTGTTACGCATTGGATTGGCGACAGTATTTCTTTATGCCTGTATTTCTTCGCTGAAGAATCCCCAGGATTGGGTGGGATATCTGCCACAGTTCGCTAAAGATATAGTATCGGCGGATATATTACTTAAGGTCTTCTCGGTTTATGAACTGCTGCTAGCGCTTTGGCTACTGAGTGGAAAGTACATCAAGTATGCCGGAGCGCTATCGGCTCTTACTTTAACCGGAATAGTTGTTTCTAACTTTAGTCTTTTTGCTATAACTTTCCGTGATATAGCGCTGATTTTTGCCTCCCTGGCTTTGGTTTTTGCGAAAAATAAATAAAGCTACCAACTGTGGAGAAGCGCTTGATTTTTTAAACTACTGGGCGTATAAAAATAAATATGGTTTTCTGGCGCATTTTTAGCCAAGTCTACATTATGCTCGCTCCGCGAGCTAACGTTGCTAGCTGGTCCAAAATCGCTTAGAAAAACCACATACACAAAAAACTTAACCGGACTTGCTAAAAAGCAGCAGGTCCGGTTTTTTGTTGCCCGGTCCCTCATCTTTTTACACACTACGGAAAGATGAGGGAGGGGGTAGTAAACCTCGCGGCTTAAGAAGCCCGAAACTACCACTAAAAGCAAACCTGATTGTCACCGATCGGGTTCGAACTGGTTACCTCTACGGTATAGCCAATCACAATTCAGGAGAAGCAGTATGTGCACTCAGACAAGCATGACGAGGCCAGCAGACATCCAACGAAGAGTCGTCTCGGCCGTTTGCCGGGGCGATCTTAGGACTGCTCGCCTTGAGCTCCAAAGGCTTGCCGACCGAGTTGGCAGAGGTGCCAACTATGGCTGCCGAGTGAGCCGTATCACACGGTGCCTCAGGCATCGTGTGAACGAGCTGCGGTTGAGCGCAAAGCTGCGTTCGGCCAAAAGGCTGGCTGCCGTCATTCGACGGCTGGAGCGGTGCCTTAACATCGCAACCTCTACCGTCTAGCACTCCCTGTTTCGCTGGCGGCGAGCCACAAGCTCGCCGCCAGCATCAACCCTCAATGGTGGTATACAATAAGATTTATGAGCAAAGGTCTGGTATATCTATCTATTTTTATCTTCGGTACGATTGGTTCTTATGTACCAACCTGGTTTGGGGCTGGATTTTTCTCTTTCGCTAGCATCGTGGGTAGCCTTATAGGTAGCTTTGCCGGTATATGGGTGGCAGTCAAGCTCGGTAATTATTTGTAGGCTGAGCTGAATACGTTGACTATCGATAGGGCTAAGCATAATCTATAAGATATGGTTATAGCCAAAACAAAAAGTCTGACCAATAAGCTGCTGGGACGTACAAGTATCAGCCTGTCTGGCGTTGATGTTGAGCCGGCGCGGATATATATTGCGCAGTACTGGCCCAAGCTCACCCGCTTTCACCCTAGAGATGATGAGAGTCTGCTGGGGTTACCTAAGCCCTATCTGGTACCAGCTTATGAAGCGGGTCACGAGTTTGACTTTAACGAGCTTTACTATTGGGACAGTTACTTTATGGTACAGGGCATGCTTGATGGCCAGCATAAGGAGCTGGTTATGGGGATTTTGGAAGATCTGATTAGTCTTTATAAGCGCTTTAAAGTAATTCCAAATGCTTCCAGGACTTATCTTACGGGGCGCTCCCAACCACCGGTTTTAACCAGCTTTATCTTAGACGTTTACCATACCTACAAGTTTGATAATAGATGGCTGCAAGAAAACATCGAAGTAGCCAAAAGCGAGTATCAAAGCGTATGGATGGGCACCACTAAACCCAATATTCGAAAAGTTTATCAGGGGCTAAGCCGCTACTATGATTTTAATCACTTAAACGACTTGGCCGAGGCCGAAAGCGGCTGGGATTTTACACCGAGGTTTAACCACCACTGTTTGAATTACTTGCCGGTTGATTTAAATTCGCTGCTTCATAAATATGAAACTGATTTTGCGTATGTTGCCGGACTTTTGGGCAACAGACAAGAAGTTGATCATTGGGAAAACGCCGCACTGATTCGCCGTGAAACCATGAACGAACTACTATGGAGCGAGACCCGCAAGCTTTATTATGACTATAATTTCGTAAAGGAAAGCCGGGGCTGGGTGAGTTCGTTGGCGGCTTATTATCCAATGTGGGCCGGTATCGTTAGTAAAAACCAGGCTCAAGCATTGGTGAATAACTTGCGCCGTTTTGAAAACAAAGGCGGTTTGTCTACCACTGATGCTCTAACCTTTGGCCAGCGAGTTCCCGGGGCAATGCCCGCTCAGTGGGGCTATCCCAATGGTTGGGCGCCGTTACATTTTATTGTAGTCAAAGGCTTACAGCGTTATGGCTACCACGAAGATGCTCGGCGGATTGCTATAAAGTGGCTTAAAACCAATCTGGACTGGTTTAACAAATACGGAGTTTTTTTGGAAAAGTACAATGTTGTCCAGCCCGAAAAACCTCCAGTTAAGGGTGTCTATCCGTCACAGACTGGTTTTGGCTGGACCAATGCTGTTTTTGAACGTTTTTGCCAAGAATTCATAGATCAGCCCAACCAATAACCACTGTTTTTAGCCTTTTAAGATACAATTGTAAGTAATGAATAATAATTTTTACGTGACCACGTCTATTCCTTATGTCAATGGCGAGCCGCACTTGGGCCACGCCATGGAGTTCGTAATGGCTGATGTGCTAGCGCGTTACATGAGACAACGTGGCTTAAATACACTATTTGTTACCGGAACTGACGAACATGGTGGTAAAATTGCCGAAAAAGCCGACGCGGCAAAACTGGCCCCGCAGCAGTTTGCCAACCTAATGAGTCAGCATTTTAAAGAATTGCTCAAGAGACTGAACATTAGCAACGACAGATTTATCCGTACCACAGACGCTGGGCATGAACAAAGGGCACAACTGATCTGGAAAAGCTTAAATAATCATATCTATAAAGGTAGCTACGAAGGCTGGTATTGTACTGGGGATGAAGCTTATTTTTCTGAACAGGTAGTTAAAACTAATAACGGTGTTTGCCCTAACCACAACCGGCCGTATGAAAAGTTAAAAGAGGACAATTATTTTTTTAAGCTCAGTACTTTTGCCGGAAAAATAAAACAGGCAATAGAAACTAATGAGCTGAGAATTATCCCCGAAACCCGCAGAAACGAAATTCTGTCGGTAATTAATAGCGGTCTGGAAGATATAAGTATTAGCCGTCCTAAAGAAAAAATTTCTTGGGGAATCCCAGTGCCTGGTGATGATACTCAGGTTATCTATGTGTGGTTTGAGGCATTGCTTAACTACATAACCGTGCTAGGCTACCCGGAACATGCAGACTTTAAAAAATTCTGGCCGGCCAATGTGCAGGTCATTGGCAAAGACCTTCTGCGATTTCACGCGGCAATCTGGCCAGGCATATTATTGGCCTTAAGCCTAGAGCTGCCAAAAACATTGTATGTACACGGCTTTATTGATATTAATGGTAAAAAAATGAGTAAAAGTCTGGGGAATTTTGTTAACCCGCGGGATGTTATTGAGAAGTACGGGGTAGATACTTTTAGATATTTCTTCTTAAGGCACATTCCCAGCTACGGCGACGGAGACTTTACCTGGGACAGACTGGAGGCGGTTTATAACAGCGAACTGGCGGATCAGCTAGGTAATGCCCTTCAGCGTACCACGGCTATGATAGCCAAGTACCAAAACGGTTTGATTGGCGATACTCCGGAGCCAGAGCACGATGTGGCTTCGTATCGGGAAGCTGTTGAGAATTGCCGGTTCGATAAAGCCCTGGAAAAGGTCTGGGAGCAGGTCAAAGGGTTGAATCAATATATCGAGGAGACCAAGCCCTGGGAAGTCGCTAAGACTAAAGACGAGAACCACCTGCGTGAGGTTTTAGCTTACCAGGCGGGCTGTTTGCTTGAAATAGCTAGCTTGCTAGTGCCGTTTATGCCCGATACGGCTGCGAAGATTAACGCTACGATTGGCAGCGGCGTGCTTAGACCGCTAGAAGGCTCGCTTTTTCCAAAAGAAGAAAAACCCACTGAAGTCCAGCAGCCGCTCAGTCCCGTAGTTTCGCAGTCGGATAGTTCATCTCATATCT
>PFEG01000005.1 GCA_002793885.1 Candidatus Saccharibacteria bacterium CG10_big_fil_rev_8_21_14_0_10_47_8 | reverse complement strand
ACTTGCAACAATAACGTTGCTACAGCCGGTGGTGGTGTTAGGGCGTTTACTGTGACTTATAAGGTAGAAACCTCTAGTGGCGGTGGCACGGCCCAGTGCGTATAGCCTAAACAGGTAAACATCAAACCAAAACCATCCCGGTATGACCGGGATGGTTTTTTTGTTAACATAAACAGTAATGATTGTTGTTTTTCTAGTGCTGGCCGGTTTGGGCCTTGGCAGTTTTGTAAATGCTGTTGTCTGGAGAATCAGACAACAAGCGCTCAAAGCTCAAAGCTCAAAGCTCAAAGCTAAGCAAAGACAAACCAATTCAGCTTTTAGCTTTAAGCGTTCAGCTAAAAGCAATGAGTTCTCCATACTAACCGGTAGGAGCCAGTGCGTTCATTGTGGTCATAAGTTAGCAGCTCAAGACCTCGTGCCGGTTCTCAGTTGGCTCTGGCTTAGAGGCCGTTGCAGATACTGCAAAAAGCCAATCTCTTGGCAGTACCCAGCAGTTGAGCTGGCTACCGCTTTAGTTTTTGTGGGTTCTTATTTGTTTTGGCCATCAGATTTGCAGTATGCAGGCGATTGGCTGTTATTTATAGCCTGGTTAGTATCTTCCGTCGGGCTCATGGCTCTGCTGGTTTACGATTTGCGGTGGATGTTGCTACCAAACCGTATTTTGTATCCAACCTTTTACATCACTTTAGCAGGCCAACTGGGCTATATAGCATTTTTTGCAGCTAATCCGGCTAACAGCTTTAAGCTTTTAGCTTTAAGCTTGTTAATTTCCAGCGGTGTGTTTTGGCTGATGTTCCAGGTATCGCGCGGGCAGTGGATTGGCTTTGGAGACGTGCGGCTGGGGCTGATTACAGGTACACTGCTGGCCGATCCTGCCAAAAGTGCCGTCATGATCTTTATAGCTTCACTTTTGGGTTCAATTGTGGCCCTGCCAGGCCTGATAACCGGTAAAAAGAACCTAAGCAGTAAGCTGCCTTACGGCCCGTTTTTGATAATTGCCGCGGCTATTGTGTTGATTTTGGGGACCCCAATAATAGATTGGTATAAAAACCTTCTAGGGCTTTAAAATATATTATACCACATTTACTTTATTTACAGGGTGCCACCCTGTAAATAACTGTAAATAACCCTGTAAAGAAACCCTCGGAAGCATAGAAACATAACTGCACGCCACGATTCGGGACAAAAAATTGCTAGCTCACTCCTGAAATTAGTTTTCGCCGCCAGAACAGGTTATGAAAGAGCCCTATAAATTGCGCTTATGGTATATAATTATGCTCATGGGACGAGTTGGTGGATACACCCTCATAGAGGTTATGATTTTTCTGGCCATCAGCGGAGTCTTATTTGTGTCGGCCGTGGTGCTGATACAAGGTCAACAGGGACGCACCCAATTTTCACAGAGTATACGGGATATCGATTCCAAACTGGCGCAGTACGTAAATGAGGTCTCAGCCAGTTTTTTCCCTAGCTCGGATAAGTATTCGTGCTCACTTGTTAAAGATTCGAACAATGTTGATCGGCCTGAATTAACTTTGCTTGCAACTGGCACAAAGAACGTAGGTAGTAATGAAGACTGCATCTTTTTGGGCAAAGCCTTGCAGTTTCATCAAGATAGCCCTAGCGGCAACGTGGATGATACTCTAGTGGTCTATAGTGTTCTAGGCCGACGAACGTTAACTGTAGGTGTGACTGCAAGAGGCACCATACAAAAAGGCCTCGTTTCTTCGTTCGCCCAAGCCAATCCCACGCCGGCTCTCGCTCTTACTGATACTTACACCTTACCGTTTGGTACTAAAATAACTTCAGCCTGCAAAATAGATGTCAGTCCGTGTAGCCCGACTACTAACAAAAGTGCTATGGCCAGTTTTTACGTTGATTTATCCCAGACGGGCACGGACCCGGCTGCTAACAAATCAGCCTCACTGGTATCTTATCAATATCCATACAACGTGGACCTCACAACTCCACGAAACACGAACAACTTAGGGACAGTTTACAGCTGTTTAACACTTAATAACACCGCGTGTTCCGGACTGATTAGTGGTCCCGACGGTCCGCAGCCAAGCCCCTTTGACAAATGGGTTTTATGTTTTGTCAGCGCGGCTAGTAGGCAGACGGCCAAGATTACTGTCAGCAGCGGTACTACCGGTATCCAAACTAAGACAGATTATGTGAGTTGCTGATAATGAGATCTAATAACATACATACAAGCAAGAGCAGAGGAGACACTATAGTTGAAGTCCTAATCAGCGTTACTATTATTTCTTTTGTGCTTGGGGCTGCTTATTTACTCACCAGCCACAGTTTGCAGGCGGGGCTTGCGGCACGTGAACACACCGAAGCACTCAACTTCGTACAGGGCCAGATTGAGCGGCTCAAAGCTGTCAAAGAACAGGCCAGCAAAGCCGAATTTGATAGTAAATACCGTACTATTGATGGATCAACTCCGTACTGTCTGTTCGCAGACCCCATCACTCGTGTGGTATCCCAAAAACTTACTACTGATGTCAATAAGTTTTGTGAAGTAGACTCCGAGCATCCAAACGGGGGTGAGGGTAGCCGCTACCACCTAAGTACTAAATATATAAATGGTGGCGCCAACGCCAACACCTTTAAGTTTTCAGCTACATGGGACAGAGTTGGCACAGGTACCCCCGAAAGCGCGGATATTTACTATAGGCCTAGTAATAGTCTGGCATCAATCCCTGGCCCAGGTCCGGGACCATCTTGCACCCCCACCACAGTTAATATAAGCCTGAGCGAACCTAATCCGCTATTTTACGGAGGACCTACAATACATAACCTAACACTAGTTCCTGTGTTAACTGCCTGTAGCGGTCCTTATACTTTTACCGTTACGACACACGACACTGGGCACCCTGAACGGCCAGGTGTGGACCAGCTAAACGAGGGGGTGTTTCTAGAGGGGTACAATAGCGATGGAACATTAGTATTTCATACCGATGTAACTCCGGATATTCCGCACTTGGCTAAATTTATTACTTATTCATTTAACAATGTATCTCTGTCTAAAGATGTTAATACTTTGAGCCTAAAACACTGCTCTATCTACACTTACGACCCGATAATCGCTAATCTTTGCAGCAGTGGAATTAGAAGTAGAGCTAACAGTGTAGAGTCTACTGACATAACTATATCCAACTAAACTTTTTAATTATTAAACCTATGCAAAATTCTTCAACCAAACATTTAGCCAAACAAGTTCCGAAGCCGAGTACTGGGTTCACTATTGTTGAGCTAATGATAGCCACGGTAGTGTTTGCTATAATTCTGCTTATGACACTTGGTGGTTTTGTACAGATAGGCCGGACTTTCTACAAAGGTGTTACGATATCACGAACAGAGAACACCGTACGAACAATAGCTGATAGCCTATCAAGCGATATACGTTCATCACAAGTTGCTGCTGGCACAATCACCTTGGAGTCACCAACCACTTCCGGTGTTTCATATTTCTGCATCAGAAACCATGTTTATTACTTCAAGCCCGGGGTTATCTTCGATACTGACCCGATAAACAGTCCCGACGAAAGTGACTACGGACTTAAAAAGGGCGATATTAACTCTTCTTGTAATGATCCTAGTGTTCCCGCTAACAAGCCCGATAACATCCAACAACTACTAGGTGAAAAAATGCGTGTCAGCAAACTGCAAATAACCTGCGGTGCCGACATTAATGACCGGCTATGTGATATCAGTATCCATATTGCCTACGGAGATAATGAGCTACTGGATAGTGCTAAAGTCCGGGCTGTTAAGTCAAACCCGACCCCGGGTGAGCTATCAAAAGGTGATGACGTGCTTTGTAAAGGCGCTACGGCCGGTACGCAGTTTTGCGCTACGGCTGACATAAATACTTCAGTGTTGCGAGGTGGGAGTTTGTAATGCGGTTGCAGAAAATATTTGGAAGGGCACACACCCGTAAAACCCAAGAGGGAATTGTTTCTATTATGGTAGTAAGCGTGCTTATCGTGCTGCTGTCTTTGGTAACGATTGGCTTTGCCCGGCTGATGAACCGCGAAACCCGCCAGGCTCTTGATAGACAGCTTGGATTGCAAAGTTACTACGCGGCGGAATCGGGCATAAACGACGCTATAGGCTATCTGGACTCTAAAAAAGATAGTTTGGGTAGTGCGGCTATAGATACATGTGATCAAGGTGCCGGGTTACTCAATAAAAATCTTTCTGGCGAGATCAACCCCAATGCCCAATACAGCTGCGTGCTTATAGATGTTACGCCTTCGTTCCTTTTATTTAATATTAAAGCCGGCCAATCCAAAGTATTCAGCTTTGATCAGGAGTTCTTAACCAGCATGTTGATTAGTTGGCGAAACACCGGCGAAACCAAAACCGATAATTATCGGCCGTATGTGGCACCGGGCGGCAGATACGATTTTACTACTACGTCAGCATGGACTAACGCTGATGGTAAGCCCGGCGCGACAGGTGCGCTGGAGGTCAGTATTTATCCGGTTATGATCGACCCTAACCATAACCCTACCCACGATACCGGGATAAAACCTACTAAGGCGAACTGGGTGGATGATAGAGCCCAAACGGCAAAATATTCCAGAACATTCTTTTTATACCCGGACAAAGCAAGCAACCCGTCGGCTGCTTTAAAAACCGTACACTATCGTGATAATAACGGCGCGATTATCAGTGGCCAATGTGACGATAGCCACAAAACTATTGGAGACGACGCTGGGGAGGTTAACTTTCCGGCTCTGGCGGGTGATGACAACGTCTTTCCTTGTAACTCTATCCTAAATTGCTTACCGGATAACTATCATGGCCCAGATGGCAGTCGGTCACTTGACAATACTAATCCGTATAATGATCCCAATTTATCTTGCCCCCCCACTGGTGATCTTAGTTATCGGGCTCAGCACTACTTCGTGAAGATCACCAACCTGTATGCCGATACGGATGTTATGTTCAGGTCGGCTCAATCGGATGCTTATAAACCGGTTTCACTAAGGAACGCCCAAGCAGTTATCGATTCTACCGGCAAGGGTAACGATGTTTTAAGACGCATCAGTGCCCGTGTTTCTGTGAGTCCTAACGGAAACGATCAGGTGGGGTCAGATCTTATGGGACGACCCGAGTTCGGATTAAGAACTGCCGAAACTATTTGCAAACGGATTCGGCAGCTGACTACTAATACCATAATGGTAGATGATGGCAATGATGCCTGTAAAGAAGGCATTGAGTGAGTCCTAGCCGTATTTGTTTTTATTACCCTTTATTATTTTTTGATCGGTGGAATTTCTCGTGCACAGCTTTTAGATGCGGGTCGGTAACATGGGTATAAATCTGGGTTGTAGCGATGTTACTATGGCCTAGCATGGCTTGCACAGAGCGCAAATCCGCTCCGTTCATCAGTAAATCGGTCGCGAAACTATGGCGCAGGGTATGGGGTGATACGTGTTTGGTAATACCTGCCAACAGGGCATAGCGGGCCACCATCCGCTGTATGCTTCTGGCAGTCAGGCGCTTATAGTTACCCGATAAATCAACTTTTTTGCTGCCGCTATAGCGGATAAATAGCGGTTTTGAATTATCCTGTCTCATATCAAGGTATTTGCCAATCCATCCGGCGGCCTCCGGGCTTATAAAAATCGGCCGGTCCTTTTGGCCCTTGCCCCTGACCATAAACTCTCTTCGCTTTAGGTTGATATGGTCGCGGTCCAGCCCGACCAGCTCGGACACCCGTAGCCCGCTAGAGAAGAGCAGTTCTATAATCGCCCGGTCGCGCATGCCGTTTTGGGTATCTGTTTTTGGCTGCGCAACAAGCCGACCCAGTTCTTCTGGGTTTAAAAACGTTACTTGCGGCCGTTTGGTTCTGGCAAGTTCTATCTTATCAGCGGCTAGAGTGGGGTACTCTCTTTTGGCGCAAAACCTTAAAAAGCTCCTAAGGGCTATAAGATGGTAGTTCTGGGTTGTCGTGGACAGCTCATCGGAGGTATTGGTCCCTAAACGGTTAAGCCATAGCCGCCATTTGCGGATTAATTCCACGTTAAGGTCGGCAAGTTTAATATCGCCGGCAAAGTCGGATAGGCGGGTAAGGTAATGGCTGTAGTTTTGGATGGTCTTTTTAGAGCGGTTTTGTTCTAGCTCTAAATATTCCAAAAACTGCTCAACAGCCGTGTCGTACAACATACATATAGTTTACAGCCTATAGCCAGCAGTGAATAGCCATTACCATATTCCAACATTCCAAGGCCCGGCCCTGGAAATACTGGGAGTAATCGTTCACCATCCATTTTTCCGTTAACCGTGCATTATTCCTGATCTGTTTACCATAGAAAACGGACAAGAGTGAAAGCAGGGTAAATAGCGAATAGATAAAGGCAAAAAACCACGCTTGCTTGAGCACTAAAGGTGTTCAACTTGCATGGCTAACCCAATCTGTTATAATGCTTACCAACATATGGAAAACACATTGGTTCTACTAAAGCCCGACGCTGTCTCGCGAGGGCTGGTCGGTGAAATTATCAGCCGCTTTGAAAAAGCTGGCCTAAAACTCATTACCGCCAAAATGGTTACACCCTCTAAAGAGTTGGCAAATAAACATTACCCAACTGAGCGGCGTGAATTTATTGAGGGCATGGGCAGTAAAAGCCTAGAAACTTACCACGAGGAGGGTATGGACCCGCATGCCGAACTGGGAACCACCGACCCACATGAGATAGGCCTTAAAATACAGGAATGGATGGTTGGTTTTATCACTTCCGGACCAGTTATGGCCATGGTTCTTCAAGGCCCGAATGCTATATCAGAAGTTAGGAAAATGGCTGGCCACACCATTCCGGCCAAGGCAGAAGCCGGTACTATCCGCGGCGATTATTCAAACGATACTCCTACGCTGGCCAACAAAGAAAAACGGCCTATTTTTAACCTGGTCCACGCCTCAGGCGA
>PFEG01000047.1:7675-8499 GCA_002793885.1 Candidatus Saccharibacteria bacterium CG10_big_fil_rev_8_21_14_0_10_47_8 | reverse complement strand
GGCTTTAACCGCGCTTTCTTGTTTGACCGGCGCAGCCGGTTTTTGATTATGGCAATTGGAAGTTCTTGCTATAATGAAAGCGTAGCCAATCAACGAAAAGTCTATTTTTATGCCTTTTAATGGCCGTCTCGGTAATTTAGACTTTTCTAGATTGGTTACACCGGGACGGTCATTAAAGTTTGGAGGTAAAAATGAATCAAAAATATTATTTGTACGCTCGCAAATCCACTGACGTGGAAGACAAGCAAGTTTTATCAATTGATGCGCAGCTGGTTGAGCTGCGCGAGTTTGCCAAGCACGAAAATTTACATATTGCCGCCGAGTTTATCGAAAAGCAATCAGCCAAAGCGCCCGGCCGCCCAGTTTTTGGCAAATTGTTAGCCGAAATTGAAAAGTCCGGCGGCAATATTCTCGCTTGGCACCCTGACCGGTTAGCGCGCAATTCAGTTGACGGCGGCCAAATCATTTATTTGCTAGACGGCGACAAACTTGCTGGTTTGAAATTTCCAACGTTTTGGTTTGAAAACACGTCGCAAGGCAAATTTATGCTGTCGATAGCCTTCGGCCAGTCAAAATATTATGTAGATAATTTGGCCGAAAATACGAAAAGAGGCTTGCGCCAAAAAGTGCGGCGCGGCGAGTATCCGGGCCCAGCGCCGGTTGGTTATATAAATGATATTCGCACTAAAACGATTGTCGTTGACAAGCGCCGCGCGCCGCCGGTTGTTGCTGCATTTGAGCTTTACGCACAAGGCAACCAATGCTTGCAAAACATTGCCGATTTTTTGGCTAGCAAAGGCGTGAAAACGCGCGGCGGCTTGCCC
>PFEG01000047.1:0-7667 GCA_002793885.1 Candidatus Saccharibacteria bacterium CG10_big_fil_rev_8_21_14_0_10_47_8 | reverse complement strand
CGGTAGCCGCTAAACGCGGCCACAAGCAGAAAAGTACAATCAAGCCGCAAGTCTTTTGCGGTTTGCTGAGCTGCGGTAATTGTGGCTTGAGCGTTACCGCCGAAAAGAAAGTTAAACATCAAAAGAATGGCAATGTTCATGAATATATTTACTATCGTTGCACCAAAAAGCGCAAAGATTTTAGATGTTTAGAACCAGCAATAACGCAAAATAAGCTAGCTAATCAACTAGCTAGCTTGCTAGCGGACTATGCCATGCCTACGGCATGGGCTAGCAAACTTGAAACAATGCTAGCGAAAGACGAACAAAAAGCTAGCGAAGCCAGCAAAGACTTTATCGCTAACGCCGAAGCTAGAATTGCTAGCTTGCAAAGCAAGCTCCAGCGACTCTTAGATGGTTATTTAGATCAGGACATTGACCAACAAACTTACCGTGCCAAGCAAGCCAAGTTAATGTCCGAAAAGAAGTCACTGGAAGAAAAAGTTAGCAAGCTAACGCTTGCTAGCAATTCTTGGATTGAACCTATGCGAAACTGGATTAGCTTCGCTAGTTCAATCAGTAAAATCGCCATAAGCTGCGAGCCAGTGGCGATGAAGCAAGCATTATTGCAAATTGAAGGATTGAACCTCTTTTTATCAAACAAGAAAGCGCGGTTAAAGCCGCGCGCATTTTCTTATTCCCCCCAGAAAAACCATTGGTCGGCGCTCCGCGCCGCCCTTTTTTCGGCCGCTGCGCGGCCGTCAGAAAAATTAAAAAGTCCAATCTTGGTGCCCCGGGAGGGATTCGAACCCCCGACCTAATGGATAGAAGCCACTCGCTCTAATCCGCTGAGCTACCGGGGCACAGCTTTTTGCTTTGCAAAAAGCATTTTACATTTTTCAATTCACAATTCACATTTATTTACCAACTGTCATTTTTCAGATTAGACA
This sequence comes from Candidatus Saccharibacteria bacterium CG10_big_fil_rev_8_21_14_0_10_47_8, assembly GCA_002793885.1. Lineage (GTDB taxonomy): Bacteria > Patescibacteriota > Saccharimonadia > Saccharimonadales > UBA10212 > 21-14-0-10-47-8-A. Next base: position 6,738 of record PFEG01000047.1, on the reverse strand, counting down.
AATGCTAAATGAAAAATAATTGGTAAATGGTAAATCGGTAATTGTTAAATGTTTTGTTTTAGCAAAGCGTGGTGCGGGATACCGGAGTCGAACCGGTCTCCTCAGTTTGGAAAACTGATATATTAGCCGATATACGAATCCCGCCCACTCTGCTAAGCCGAAGTTAGGCTTCAAACTTAACAGAGGTAAATTATATCAGTTTAGTTGGGTCTAAGCCACTGGACGTCGTCAATGTAGGCCAAGAGGCCAGAGTTAGCGACTACTATTACCTGTAAACTGGCTTGTTTGACATTGGCGGAACTTGGCAAGTATTGGAAGCTAATGTTGTCGGCGGAAACAACGTTCTTATCAGTCTTGTACTGCCCGGAAATCCAGTTGCCATTGGCATCGTACTCGTCAATGTAGAATCCAACCACACCGCTGGTTATCTGCTTGATATTCAGGTAACTATTTATCGTGTAGGCGGTGCCAGAAGTAACCGCTATTTTAGGCGAGAACAGATGGGCATTTTTGGTAGTTGACTGAGCCGCATTATTAATACCGTGCACCTGGGTTTATATTTGGTTGGGGCCAATGTTTACGATGTTCGTAAATTTAGGAGTATGCGCCGTAAAGTTGCGCCAAATTCCAAGATAAAAACTTTGGTCAGTGTCCTGATACCGGCTTTTAATGAGGAAAAGGTGATAGAGCGGAGCCTGCAATCAGTCTGGAATAACACCTACGACAATATCGAGGTTATAGTTATCAGCGATGGTTCTGTGGATAATACTGTTGCTGCGGTCCAGCGTTTTATTCGCAGCCGCACACGGGTTTACAGCCAGACTACCCCGAAAATTGTCAGGACCAAAAATGGTTTAAAAAGAATTTGGCAACGTGGCCAAACACCTGTATATCGCCGCATCAAGCTGGTAGAGCAGCGCAATGGCGGTAAAGCCTCAGCTCTAAACAACGGGTTACGCCATCACGCCAATGGCCAGTTAATAATGACTCTGGATGCCGATTCACTGCTGCATAAGCGGGCTATTGCCAATGCCGTAAGATACTTTGATGACCCATCGGTTGCCGGAGTGGCCGCCAATGTCAGAGTTATAGAGGAGCATACTGTACTGGGTGTTTTGCAGCGGTTTGAGCACATGATCGGCTACCGTTCCAAGAAGTTTTTCAGCATAACCAACTGCGAGTTAATTGTTGGCGGTGTGGTCTCTACTTATCGCCGTGACATCTTAGACACGGTTGGGCACTACGACACCGACACCGTAACCGAGGATATCGGCTTAAGTATGAAGATCGCTGCCCGGGGCAATCTAAAGAACCGTTTAATCTATGCCGCTGACGTGGCAGCCATGACCGAAGGTGTGGGCAACCTCAAAACTTTACTTAAGCAACGTTATCGCTGGAAACTAGGTAATCTTCAAAATATCGTAAAATATCGCAGGTTAGTATTTTCTCTTGACCCTACATACAGTAAAACACTTTCGTGGTATCGCTTGCCCATGGCTTTCCTGGGTGAACTGATGCTCCTGCTGGAACCTTTTGCGCTGGGTTACGTATTCTACCTGTCACTTCATTTTATGAGCCTATCATTGCTACTGGGAGCCTATATGACCATAACAGTCTATATAATTCTTACTATATTACCCGATGAGCATCTGTCGCTATGGGGAAAAATTAAGGGCTCGCTGCAGGCGCCATTTCTGTACTTTATTTTCTATATTATGAATATAGTGCAACTAGTAGCAATCGTTAATTGTATTTTGCGTCCGGGCAAGATTCTTACATTGTCAGACAATAAAAATGTCTGGATATCTCCTGAGCGCGCCGGTAAAAAAGCAGCATCTTTCTCTTAAAAATTCTAAGCTTCGCGGATAACTTCTATATGCGCGCCGAGACTATTTAGGCGGTCGGCCAAGTCTTCGTAGCCTCGGTTGATGGTATAGACATTACGTAGCATGGAGACTCCTGGGGCTGCTAACATGCCGATAAGCAACATAACGGCCGGCCGAAGTCCACTGGGAGTAACAACGTCTGTTGCGCGCCATGCAGTTGGGCCTTCTATAAAAACTCGGTGTGGGTCAGCAAGTTCCAGAGTAACACCGATCTTTTTCATCTCGGTGTACATTAGAGCCCTATCTTCATACACCCAGTCATGGATTAGGGTCCGGCCCTTGGCCACGGCTACTATTGGCACAAAGTAGGGAAGGTTATCAATATTTAAGCCGGGGTAAGGCCGTCCGTACAGTTTTTCTTCCGGCGCTTTGAGCTTGCCATTATGGCGGTAGATAGTAATGTCGGCTAAGTTGGTATGGCCGTTATTAGCTTTGTAGGTATCGCTTTGCCTATATTGTAGGCCCATTTTCTCGAGCTTGAGGAGTTCCAACTCTAAAAATTCAATGGGCGCGCGCCTGATGATTATCGAAGAATCGGTAGTAACAGCTGCCGAAATAAAAGTCATTGCTTCAACCGGGTCTTCACTGGGGGAGTATGTTACAGATTTTTTAATATCGCGGACACCATGGATCGTTAAGGTGGTACTGCCGATACCGTCTATTTTAACCCCCAGTTTTTGTAAAAAGAAGCAAAGGTCTTGAATTGCATAGTTGGCACTGGCCATTTTAATTACTGTTTCGCCATCAAACCTAGCAGCAGCCATTATCATGTTTTCAGTTACGGTATCTCCGGATTCGTAAAGAACTACAGGACGCTTAGGCAGTCGTCTTCGAACATTAACGTTATAATGTCCGTTTTTGGCGACAATATTCGTTCCAAATTCCTCTAATCCGTAAATATGGGGTAATACACTGCGCCTGCCAATTTCGCAACCACCCGCGTATGGAATCTTAAATTCGCCGTAATCGTGCATGAGAGGTCCGACCATCATTATTACGGCGCGGGTTTTTCTGGCTGCTTCTTGGTTTATTTTATCTAGGTTTAGCCTAGCTGGGACCTTGATTTCCAAATCACTTTCGTCTACCCAGCGTACGTGTGCACCAATGCTTGTAAGGACTTCTATAATCCGGTTAACTTCTTCAATCTTAGCGACTCTTTTGAGGCGAGTAGTACCTTTATTGAGCAGGCTGGCGCACAGTAATGCCACAGCGGCGTTTTTGGAGGTTTTCAGTGTTATTTCGCCGTGGAGACGGTGGCCCCCGTCTATCCGTAAATTAACTGCGCTATTGATACTGATTATCTGTTTGTTTAAGACGTCACTGATGCGTCCCAAAGTTTCCAAGCTAAGGTTTTGCTTGCCGTGCTCTATACGGTTAACAGCCGATTGGCTAGTACCTAACTGGTGGGCAAAGGTTGCTTGGGTAAGCCCTCGCTCTTGCCGTATCCGGTGGATGAGACGGCCAACCTTCTGGTTAGTTTCGCGCATACGCCAACAATAATACCACATAGGGTATAAATGGTTTGGACATAAAATTACAACCAATTGTCAGTCGATAGTTGCTAAAATAGGGTCATGATATAGCTGACTCAAGCTCCCGCCTCATGTAGTATTAACCATAACGAGGGTTTGAGATGAATGACAAAGACATATATAAACTGATACTTGCTGAGCACAATCGGCAAAGCCATAATTTGCAGATGATTCCAAGTGAGAATCACGCCTCAGCCGATGTATTTAAGGCGCTGGGTAGTATTTTGACCGACAAGTACTCTGAGGGCTACCCAGGCCAGCGTTACTATGGTGGCTGTGAGGTGGTCGATAAAGTCGAGAACCTTGCTAGGGATCGGGCTAAAGCTCTTTTTGGTGTTAGTCATGCTAACGTTCAACCTTATTCTGGTTCTCCGGCGAACAGTGAGGTCTATATGGCGCTGCTTGACCCGGGGGACACCATTATGGGCCTGGCTCTTTCATTTGGTGGGCATCTGACGCACGGTCATAAAGTTAGTGCGTCCGGTATATTTTACCGTTCGGTCCAGTATGAGACGGGTAGCGATGGCTATTTGGACTATGATGTAATTGCAAAAATGGCTCAAAAAGAAAAACCAAAAATACTGGTTGTTGGTGCGACCGCCTACCCACGTATCTTTGACTGGCAACGACTAAGGGTAATTGTCGATAGTGTTGGTGCTTGGATGTTGGCGGACGTATCACATATTGCTGGTTTGATTGTTGCCGGTGAGCATCCTTCGCCGGTTGGGATTGCTGACGTTGTAATGACAACGACTCACAAAACACTAAGAGGTCCCCGTGGAGCCATGATTCTGTGCAGTGGCAAGCCCTCTACGCCATTAAAAAAGGTAGAACGCATCAAAGAAAATCTCCCAACCTTGATTGATCGTGCTGTTTTTCCTGGTATGCAAGGCGGCCCGCATAATCACCAGACGGCGGCAATCGCTGTCGCCCTACGTGAAGCAGCTCAGCCGGATTTTAAAATATATGCCCGCCAAATTGTGAGCAATGCCAAAAAACTTGCACTAGAGTTAAAGGCACGAGGTTTTGAATTAGTTACTGGTGGAACGGACAATCACTTACTACTGGTTGATCTAACTAATATCGGCGTTTCGGGTAAAGAAGCTGAGGATGCACTTAACAAGGTTGGTATTACAGTCAACAAAAATACCGTGCCATTTGATCCTCGGGGCCCATTTGACCCAAGCGGCATCCGTTTGGGAACACCGGCTGTCACTTCACGCGGCTTAAAGGAAGATGACATGACTACCGTGGCCGAATGGATACTACAAGCAATCAAGGGCCGGGCAGATAACAAAAAGCTTGACTTGTTAAGTAATGAGGTTAAGAAGTTTGCTTTGCGGTTTCCTTTGCCAAGTGACCAAAAAGTTTAGAGTTCATAGTTTTCGGGTTACAGTTAAAAAATTCTTAACTACCCACTACCAACTAGCTACGGCAATAGTTCGGGTTCTTGTTCTAAAGTAAGACCAAAAAGTTCTTGGACTTTATCGACAATTTTTTGTTTAAAGCTTAGTAAGTCAGCCGTAGTTTTGGCGTGCTCGTTGACTAACACCAGAGCTTGAGTAGGCCAAGTTGACATACCAGTTTCATCGTCGTGCACACCTTTAAAACCAGCTTCTTCCACTAGCCAAGCGGCTGCTAATTTTATTCTTCCGTCCTTTGTTGGCCAGCCTTTAACCTCTGGGTATTTCTGTTTCAGGCTGTCAAACTGGTCTTGATCAATAAAGGGGTTGGTAAAAAACGATCCGTTATTAGCAATTTCGGCTGGGTCTGGCAGCTTGCTACTACGAATATTCATAACGGCATCACGGATCACTTTGGAGTTAAGTTCGCTAATTTTGTGTTCGCTAAGGTAATTTTTGAGGGATTCATAAAATGGTGGTATAGGCGATTTTTTACTCAGCTTTATAGTTATGCTGGTAATAATAAATCTTCCTTTGTCAGCCTTCTTAAAACGGCTTGTGCGATAGCCAAAACCACATTGGCTGGCGATGATAGAACCAAACGCGTTTGTCTCATCGTCATATACGCCCACCTCTATCAAGTTATTGGATAGCTCGGCCCCGTAGGCCCCTATATTCTGGACTGGTGCCGCGCCTGTGGTGCCTGGGATTAGTGACAGAAATTCTATGCCGCTTAAACTTTTTTCCACTGTCCAGCCAACCACCTCATCCCATATCTCACCGCTCGCGATATGTATGGTCGCGCTATCTTCATCCTCGTTCAGTATTTGTTTACCAAGGATTTTATTAACAATAACCAGCCCGCTAAAACCTTCGTCGCGCCAAACTATATTGCTGCCCGAGCCAATAACCATAAAAGGGACGTTTTGGTGTTTGGCCCATTCAATTAAGACGGGAATATCGTTTTCTTCATAAGCTTCGGCCAGCCAACGCGCCTGGCCGCCCAAACGCATGGTGCTGTAATCTTTTAAGCTGATATTTTCTTTGATATCCACTGCCAACCATTATAAACCGTACGCTCAGCTCTTGCCCAGCACCTAGCTCTGGTACTTCGCCATAGGCGAACCTTATTTGCCAAAGGCAAATATAATCAGAGCTAGGTGCTGGGCTTGCGATTGGTTCGTAAACACCGGTACAATATGTGGGTATGGATGAACAAAACCCAACTAGCCCTTTCCGTCCGCTTGGTAAAAAACTAAAAGCCCTGCGTAGCCGGGCCAACGAGACCCTAGCCGAAGCCTCTGGAGCTGTAGAAATTGACGTGCGCCAACTAGCCAGTTATGAATTAGGCCAAGCTCGTCCCAGCGAGGACGTTCTGCTACTTTTAATAAGTCACTTTGGGGCCCTAGACGATGACGCCGTGCGGGTCTGGGAGCTTGCCGGTTATGGCACTAGCAAACTACCGGTTGTCCACATGGTTAGTGACGAGCCGCTGATGCAACAGGCTTCTACTAGTATGGATTCACGCATCTTGTTTACTGATGTAGTTGACGTTGTGGTTAGTAACTACGGCGTGGTCATGAACTTTATGCAAAGTGCCGGTTCTACAACTAAGCCGTCTGTGGTCTCAAAAGTGGGGATGAGCCGTGAGCATGCCAAGAGTATCCTACGGATATTACAGATAACACTGGCCCAGACTGAGCATAATGTTCAAAATCTGCCTAAAAAATTGGCTGCGCCAGACAGCTCTTCACCTGACGAGCGAAGTATAAACTGATATAATTAACCTGTTATTTCTTTGCGCCCGTAGCTCAGCTGGATAGAGCGTGTGGCTTCGAACCACAAGGCCGGGGGTTCAAGTCCCTCCGGGCGTACCAAAACCAGACTTTGATTATTATTTGAGATTTTTTGACGGGC
>PFEG01000045.1 GCA_002793885.1 Candidatus Saccharibacteria bacterium CG10_big_fil_rev_8_21_14_0_10_47_8 | reverse complement strand
ACGTAAAAGCAAAATTATGAGCGAAAAGGAAAAAGAGCTTACGGCTTATCACGAAGCCGGGCACGCGGTGGTTGGGCACGTACTACCCGATAGCGATATGGTGCATAAAGTCACCATTATTCCGCGTGGCCCGACCGGTGGCGTGACATGGTTTATTCCACCGGAGGATAAGAGCTACCACAGTATTATCGAATACAAGGATGTATTGGCGCGGATGTTGGGCGGCCGAGTGGCCGAAGAAATTATTTATGGCATGGACAGAGTGACGACCGGTGCTGGATCAGATCTGCAAAAAGCAGCCGAGCTGGCCCGCGAAATGGTCATTAACCAGGGTATGGGAAAAAAGCTGCGCAACCAGGTATTCCACACAGAGGACGGTATGATGCTGGACCGACTAGTGCACGAACGTCAATACTCTGATGAGACAGCCAAAGTTATTGACGACGAAGTCGAGGAGCTTATAAACGAAGCCACCAGACGCGCCCAGGCGGTGCTTAAGGCCAACACCGCAAAATTAGAAGAACTCAAAAAAGCCTTAATGGAAAAAGAGACCGTCGAAGCCGAAGAAGTCGTAAAAATTCTAGAGGGTACGCATATGCCCAAAGCTGCCGCTCTATATTAATTAAGTGATATGAAAAAATCTCCAATACAACCTGCGTTGGATAATGCCAGCTGGCTTGGCAGTAACTTGCCGATTAGATTCTTTGGTGATCCAGTTTTAAGAACGGTTTGTAAACCTGTTACAAACAAAGAGATTAAAAACGGCAGTGCTAAAAAATGGATTGATGAGTTAACTGATTTTTTAAAAAAATATAGAACTAAAACCGGTGCTGGTCGTGGGCTGGCAGCCAACCAAATCGGTATCTCAAAAAGGATGATTCTACTTTGGCAGAGTGATGGTCCGTCAATATACATTAACCCCACGGTGGTTCGATCTACTGGAGAGGGAGTCTACCCGGAGTCTTGTATCTCGTCTGCGGCGTTGTTTATTGGAGAAGTAAAAAGACCTTGGGCGATTACTGTCGAATATATGACTCTCGACGGAGAGAAAAAAACTTTGAAGGCCGATCCGATTCACACTCGCTTGCTTTTGCATGAATTGGACCATCTTGACGGCATAGTTTGTGCTGATAGGTACACCCCAGGCACTATTCGGATGACCACCGGAGATGCGGATGAAATCCTTAAACCAGAGCTTGTGCGAATAAAATGAAAAACATACTACACCATAAACTTACTATTTACAGGGTGGCACCCTGTAAATAGTCCTGGAAATAGTAATTCTAACTTCTAACATCTATCGTCTATAATCTAGGGTATGGCGATTGAGAGAATTATAAATACCGCTGCTAAGGATGAGCCCGAAGAGCAGGAGTTTGAACAGACTTTGCGGCCTGGAAACTTTGCCAACTATGTAGGCCAGGAGCGTATCAAACAAAACCTGAAATTAGCTATCGATGCTGCCAAAAAACGGGATGAACCAGTTGATCATATTTTGTTGCATGGCCCGCCTGGACTGGGTAAAACCACCATGGCAACTGTGATCGCCAACGAGATGGGCGCCCAGATAAGAGTGACTAGCGGTCCGGCCATTGAAAGGGCGGGGGATCTGGCTAGCTTGCTGACTAATTTACAAGATGGGGACATTCTATTTATTGATGAGATACATAGGCTGCACCGCTCAATCGAGGAAGTACTGTATTCCGCGATGGAGGACTTTAAATTGGATATTATGTTGGGCAAGGGCCCAAGTGCCCGTAGCCTGCGCCTGGATTTGCCACGATTTACAATTATCGGTGCGACTACTCGCACCGGTTCACTAGCCGCGCCGCTTCGCGACAGGTTTGGTATGATCCATAAACTAGAGTTTTATGAGCCAGAGGAAATCACTAAAATTATTAAACGAGCGGCCAAAATTTTGGGCGTTAAAATTGATGATAAAGCGGCCGGTCTTCTAGCCCAGCGCTCCAGGCTGACACCAAGGATTGCTAACCGCTTACTTAGGCGGACTCGTGATTACGCTGATGTTAACGGTGACGGCATAGTGGACGAGCCGCTGGCTTACAAGGCGTTAGAACTGCTTGAGATTGATAGGCTTGGGCTTGACCCAGCCGACCGCAACCTGCTTTCAGTTATAATTGAACATCATGGGGGTGGCCCGGTTGGGGTGGACACTTTGGCCGCTCTGACGTCCGAGGAACGCTCAACCATCGAAGATTTTTATGAGCCGTATCTAATGCAAATCGGACTTTTAGAGAGAACGCCGCGTGGGCGAAAAGCCACAGCAAAAGCCTGGAAACATATGGGTAAGCAACAAGCTGGCAATAATCCACAAGCTAATCTGTTATAATCGCACCATGCCACCTCAAAACAACATAAAGGCAGACATTACATCTCCTACGCATACATCTCTTGTTGAAAGTGGGATTCTGACAGCGGGCGAGCAAATGGTCTTTATTGTGCGGCGGCACTTAATTGGGATATTAATAATTTACCTTGAGGCCCTAGCTGGCATCGGTGCGTTACTGGCGTTTGCATACCTAGTGTTCAGCTCGTTTTTCAATAGCCTGTCGCCCGATGCCTATAGATTAGTTTTAGCCGCCGTTGTGCTAGCCATGGCCTTTTTAGTGTTTATTTTATTTGTTGCCACTTATATTTACAGGCAGAGCCGTCTGCTAGTTACCGATAAAAATCTTATCCAGATTGTGCAGCGGGGATTGTTTTCGCGTAAGGTTTCAAGGCTGTCGATGGCTAATGTTGAGGACGCCAGCGCCGAACAAAGAGGGATTTTGGCAACCATATTGAACTACGGAACATTAACGGTTCAGACTGCCGGCGAGCGGGAGAATTTTGTTTTTTATTACTGCCCGACTCCAGACAAGTTTGCCAGTGGCATCATAGAGGCGCACCAAGCTTACGTTGATAGCCTCCAAGAAGATTAGTTTTATCTCGTTTCCTGGAAGGGATTGTTGCGAGCTTGGTCAAATAGGCTATGGATATCTGTATTGCTTTGTTCCAGCGACTGGATTTGCCCGATGGCGTCCCTATTAACTTTGGGGATATTGGTTGCCGCCTGGGCGGCGTCTTCGGCCTCAACAGACGGTTCAGTAGCAGCTAATTTGCTAATTTGCCAAACAACCAAAACATATACCAGCAAGATAATCATTATTACCACAAAAGCAGCATGAGCGGAAAATTTTTGCCAGTATTTCTTTAAACGGGGCTTAAGGCTAGTTAATTCTATTTTTTTACTCATTCCGTTAGACTCCACTCAAACCTTCTATTGTTAGTTAGCGATTGATAAACAGTGTAGGGTTCAGTTGTCATATGTTTTCCTTTAAGTCTTTTGGAGTCTAACGGGACTCATGGCTTTATAAATATGTTAATAACCAAGCTGAAATTAATAAACTCGCTAGACCCGGCATCCGTACCAACTGGCTGGATATTAACTTGGGTTACTTGTGCTGTGCGACGGTTATGTTCGATACGGTTCAAAAGATTTAGCAACTTAGGATAAGTTGCTTTTTTATCAGCTGGCACCAGCGCATCGGTGCCCGGCGAAACGGTAAGCTCAATGCTGTATAAGCCGGAAATACTGTCTACAGGTTTGGCTTGGCTCAAAACGCTTTGGGCTGTCGCGTTTTGGGCATTGTTGGTTGTAGAAGTGGATTTGGCGCCTAGTGTACTTGCCGGGAAGGTTACGCTTTGGATGGAAATGCCGGATTCGTTAGCTAACTGAAAAATGTCTAAAACGGCCTGGGCCTGGTCTTTGTCGTTGGGAATGACGGTTTTGGCCACCTGTTTAAAGTAACCGTATTTTTCTACTTCGCTCTTGGCTATGGTGAAATTCGCTAACTGGGAATCAGTTGTGCGGCTTTTAAGTTTTAGATCAACAACCTGCTTACTCTTACTCTGAAGGGCCGAAGAGCCCACAGTGTAAATCGCTAAGAATAACAGCGCGCTTGTTGCCAGCATCCCTATCAAGATAAGCCTAAGCCGCTTACTGTCCACTGCTGGGCCTCGCTGCGGCATTCAGGTATCGGCTTTTAGCGGTATTTCTAAACAATGCTTTAAAATTAGCGCTGCATTTATAGGCAGTACTACTACCTGAACAGTTTACGCTGACTATGTCTACAGAACTAAAAAGGTTATTTTTGGAGTCGCTTAGATTGACGGCAATTTGGGCGGCCGAGGTGTAGTCTTTGGCATTAGCGCTTAAATCTATTGCCCCGTCTACTTTGCTAAGAGTTAGGCTGCCTAAAATGGTCCCCGGCGGCATCACTTTTCCTATATCCTGCATAAGAGCCGAGAATTTTATTTCACGGCTTAGAACTTGGTTAATTACTTTTACATCGCCGCTTATCTCGGTGGCGTCTTTTTGGACTTGACTTAGATTCTGGGCTTTTAGTTTCAGCTGGCCGGAGATATTGTCATGTTCAAGTGATTTAGCCTGGCTGTCAAGGTATAACCAGCCGCCGGCAGTAATTACCACTAGCCCAGCCATAGCGACTACCATCCCAAGCAACCACCGGCGTAAGTTTGCGTTTCGGCGACCGTAACGAATTTGCATGGCATAGCGCGGAGGCAGAAGATTTATCATGCAAAAATCTCCTTAGGATTTAATATTGCTTCGCCGGCCACCGTTATGTACATAGATTTTTCTAGCTCGCCAAGCGGCTGAAGCCCGGAGAAATCAAGCTTATTCCAGGGGTCGAGTACTCGCGGCTGAATACCAAGGGCCGAGGCAAGATAATCGCTTAGGCCCGGCATTGTAGAGCCGCCGCCAACTAAAACCAGCTGGTCAATTTTGGTTTGCTTTTGGCCGGAGCGCTCACTGTAGTACCTCATAACTTTTTTTACTTCATTTACTAAACCATCAAGCATAGGCTGGGCGACATGCATTATTTCTTGCTGTTTATCGCTATGGTTTATGCCAATTTGGTTTTTTATGTTCATAGCTTCCGGGCGGGTTACGCTGAGTTTTTTAGCGATCATGTTGGCCAGCGTATCGCTTCCTCCGGGAATCGTGCTATTTACAAATACGGTTTGGTCTATAACTGCCACATCGGCAGCCACCGAACCGAAATCAACGAGAATAGTCGGCTGGCCGTGCGGCGTATTTGTCATACTAAAAAGACGGGCGGCAGCGTTCATGCTTGGTTCCAGCGCAACCGGCTCTAAATCTATTGATTCTAAAAATTGAACGTAGCTATCAATTATATTTTTAGGCGTTGCAACCATCAATACCTCTATGCCGTCAGAGCTACGTTTGGAAATTTCGTAGTCGACATAAAGCTTATCGGCTGGCATTGGGATGTATTGTTCCACCTCCAGATGGACGGCTTCTGATAGCTCCTCATCTTCCAAAGCCGGCAGTTTCATAAGGCGGCTAAAGGTATGGGCAGTGGGAATAGTACAGGCTACTCGATTGGTAGTCACAGCTCCCTTTAGGTGGTTTTTTAAAACGTCATATAAGGATTGGCTTAATATGTCTGATTTTACTATGACGCCTTGCTGGGTTGTGTCGCTTGGATAAAATTCGCTCACACCGTAGGCAGTTACTTTAGGCCGTTTACCGCGTTCGGTTTCAATTTGCATAACTTTTAAACTCGAATTCCCAATGTCTAATCCGAAAATCGGTTCATCATGGTAAAAGTTAGGTCTAGTTGTGCCCATTAGTGGTTATCCTTACTCAGTAGTATAACACCTCAAAGCCGCCTATAGTGGGTGATTTGGCACGCAGGTTTTCGGGTGATAATACTCTTTTTTGGTCGGAGCTAATGCTCTTGATTAACTATAGCTAAAATCCCAGGGTATAGCCCGGGATTTTAAGCTTTTACAAAACTACTAGTTTTAGTTTATCTAGTTGGATGACTGTTTGACGAACGTACCGCCGCTTTCGAGAGTTGCGGTCAAAACATATGACACGCAGTCGCCGCCAGCAGCATTGTCACAAGCAGCCGGGCTTGGTTCATAGGCGTAGCTGTTAGCTGCTGGCGCTGAGACCAAGGTCTGCGCGGCGCCCTTAGGATCTTGTAATGCGTCCCCAGGCAAACCCTTCATATTGGCTGCTCTAAAAGTCGTGTCGTTGGCATTAATCAGTGTTGGGTATCGTCCAGCTGAGGCGTTATATGCCTCCAGATGGCTAGCAAGCGCATTGATGTCGGTTTTGCGTTCCGTATCACGAGCCTTCTGCTGGATACCGTTATAAGTCACGATCACCAAAGCGGCAAGAATGCCGATGACGACGATGACAATCAAAAGCTCCACGATAGTGAAACCGCGATTATTTTTCTTAAATGAAGTCATTATTGACCCACCCTTCTTGTCTTTTTGCTTATTTTATTTACGAGAACACTAATTGTTCTATGACCCTGATTATAAACATGAGTATTTTGTTGTCAAGAAGTATTTGCTACCCCTTAGCCGCCAATATTCTTGCTTAGGCCGGCAATCGGCCCCATTACAGAGGCGGCAATCATGCCAACTAAGGCGCCCAAAATAATAATCATTACCGGCTCGATAATACTTGCCAAACTATCAATTACGGCGTCAACTTCTTCTTCGTAAAAATCAGCCACCTTAAGCAGGATTTGATCGATTTTTCCGGTCTCTTCGCCAACTGACATCATCTGTCCCACAATCGGCGGGAAAAAAGGAGCCGCAGTCAGTTGCTTGCCCAGGGGCTGCCCGTTTTTAACTGCCTGCGCCACGTCCATCAACTCCTTCTGGATTACCCTATTGCCCACCGCTTTGCTGGTAACCTCCAGTGACTCAAGCACACTAACACCAGAACCCATTAATGATGCGAACGTACGCGAAAACCTGGCGATGGCGATTTTGGCGACAATTTTTCCAAAAATCGGCACCTTAAGTAAAAAATTATGCCAACGGTACTTGCCTTTTTCCGTTTTAATATAACGGCGAAATCCCCAACTGGCCGCCACGCTGAATATTAATATGAATATGATATTTTTTTGCACGAAAGCGCTGGTGCTAAGCATAATCCTGGAGTAAATCGGCAACTGGGCGTCCGGTCCGCCAAGATCATTAATAATCTTGGCAATTTTGGGCATTATGAAAATCATGATCCCAAAAAATGCTATGACGGTCACG
>PFEG01000002.1:27854-28401 GCA_002793885.1 Candidatus Saccharibacteria bacterium CG10_big_fil_rev_8_21_14_0_10_47_8 | reverse complement strand
TTCGATTCCTCATTTGATTGCAACAGCCATCCGCTTTTGGATGCTTCGATCACACCTGGATAAGCTTGTTCTACTTGGGTTCGGTTTGATGAGTGCCGTTGGTGGACTTACTGGCGCACTTCTACATGCGAAATTTGCTACCCCAGCAATAACTTTAATTTTTGGCTGCATCCTTCTCTTTGCTGGATTTATGGGTGCCTCAGGATTGTCGGAGAAAATGCGCTTTCATGGCGTGGCAGCATGGATTGCTGGAGGAGTCTCTGGTGCGCTTGGAGGTTTGGTTGGCAACCAGGGAGGAATCCGCTCTGCTGCTCTTCTTGGTTTCAATATCTCAAAAGAGTCATTTGTAGCGACTGCAACCGCCATTGGCCTACTTGTCGATATTTCAAGGATGCCGGTTTACTTTTGGAACGAAGGTCATGGAATTTTAAACAACGGAAAATGGATCGCCCTTTCAACAATAGGTGTTGTCGCTGGAACATTTCTTGGGACTAAGCTCTTAAAGCATTTGCCCGAACGTACCTTCCGCAGAACTGTATCCGCCTTG
>PFEG01000002.1:0-27707 GCA_002793885.1 Candidatus Saccharibacteria bacterium CG10_big_fil_rev_8_21_14_0_10_47_8 | reverse complement strand
GATTCGTTGGCTTTTTCATTGACTGGCTCTCCATTGTTTCCGAACGCTTCGGCAATCCGGGGGATATGAATAGCGTTGGCCACCTGTATCATGCCGAGTTCCGTAACAACTGGACGCAGCTGCTCTACGGCCCTGGCTCCGCCCGTGATCTGAGAGCTATAGCTTACAAAAGCCACGGGTTTATCGCCCCATTCCCGACCCACCCAGTCCAGAGCGTTTTTTAACACAGCCGGGTAACCATGATTATATTCAGGTGTTATCAGTATAAAACACTCCGCCTTCCCAATCCGGCTCGCCCAGGCCTCTCCTTCGGGATGGGTGTATTGCTGGCCAGTATCTCTCATTGTAAATGGGCTAAGCGGCTCGTCAAAGAAGGGAAGTTCCAGTGTCTGAGTGTCTACGAAGTCAATCTCAAAACGCCCATCTTCCTGGGCCTTAGTTCTTACCCATGTACCAATGATTTCACCCTTTCGGCCGTGCCGCGAACTGCCCAAAATTATCATTAGCTTCACAATTTACCTCCACGATATTTGTCACCCCAACCACCTTGCTGCATCTTAACCCATCATACGTTGGTTTGGGCTATAATATCAAAACAATGTGGCAACACAGGGAGGCCCAAAAGCGGTATTTGATAGCGGTAGGCTTACTCAGTGGTCTATGCTTGGGGCTTTTCTTTCTACGGATTGCTATGACCGGTACTGTACGGTACTGGTTTATTCCTGAAAACTTGGCATTGGCGTGGTTATCATTTGTATTTGCCTGGCTGTTGCTCATTGAGCTAAAAAAACGCCGTTGGGCTACCTGGCAAAACATTTCGCTTAGTATATTGTGGCTATTTTTTCTGCCCAACAGCTGGTATGTTTTGACCGATTTTGTGCATGTTGCCCCAACAGGGGAGATTAGTCAGGTCTATGACATTGTAATGATGTTTAGTTTAGTTATATGCGGTTTTATTTTGGGCTTTACTAGTTTATATATCTTTCATAAGCAGTTTTTAAAACGTTGGTCGGCCACTGTGAGCCATGGTGTGGTGGCAGGTATATTACTGCTATCCAGCTTTGCCATATATTTAGGGCGAGATTTGCGGTGGAGCACTTGGGACGTTGTGGCGAACCCAGGTGGCATAATCTTAGATGTCTCGGACAGGGTTATAGATCCGTTCGGCCATCCCAGAGCTATTAATGTTACTGGCCTCTTTTTTGTGTTACTTGGCAGTATTTACCTAGCTATCTGGATTCTGACAAGGCCCTACAAGCCCGGCAAGCCTACTAAATAGGCTTTGGCTGGTATTATTATCTATATGCCCGGTAGTGAGCTTTCGATATTATCCTGATAAAATCGGGATATAAGTTCCGCCTGGCGGGACGAATCGAAAGTCTACTACTGGGTGTGCAGGAGATATCATGGATGAACTAAAAGCCAATTTGAAAGCCGCGTGTAAAAAACTGTTCGGGGTTGATATTGAGCCGGAACTGACACGGCCCGAAGAAAAATTTGGCGATTACGCTACAAACCTTGCATTACAGCTAGGCAAACAACTTGGTAAAAATCCCAGACAAGTTGCCGAACAGCTGGCCCAACATGTGAGAGGTGAGACCTCTCACATGTTGGAAGTTAATGTGGCGGGGGAGGGCTTCATTAACTTCACCCTTACCGATGAAGTATTATCTCGAGCCGTTACCTCTGCTACTAAACTGTCCAAACCACTTGATGGTCAGGAAATTTTAGTGGAATTCGGTGATCCCAACCCCTTCAAGGAAATGCACATCGGCCACCTTTACAGCTATATCGTTGGTGACAGTATATCCAAACTCCTAGAAACTAGTGGTGCAACAGTTAGACGGTTGAGCTACCACGGAGATGTTGGCCTACACGTTGCCAGAGCTATCTTTGGCCTCCGCGAGTTGGAGAAAGAGAGTAAAGACCGCAACAAATCCCTGTCGGATATACCAGTTATTGAAAGAGAAAACTTTTTAGGGATTGCTTACGCATATGGAGCAGATAAGTACGAAAACGATCAAGTCTCTCGAAGAGAGATGGATGTGATCAATGTACATATTTATGACAAAGATGACCCTGAGATTAATGAACTTCACGAAAAAGGATGTGAGCTTAGCTTTAGCTACTTTGACAAAATACTTGACTTGTTAAGTATTCCTTATGACAAACGGTACCTAGAGAGTGATACGGCATCTATTGGGATTGAATTGGTACGAAAACACCACGGCACAGTCTTTAAAGAGAGCCACGGTGCAGTTATTTATGAAGGCGAAAGGGTTGGCTTGCATACGCGGGTATTTATTACTTCTACGGGTTTACCTACTTATGAAACTAAAGATCTAGGCTTGGTAACACTGAAAAATCGTGATTTTCCGGGCGCGCATCGCTCAATAGTTATAACTGCGCATGAGCAAAGTGAGTATTTTAAAGTTATGTTGGCTGCGTTATCTGAAATAGATACTAGTTTAGCCCAAAAAACTAGTCATTTATCACATGGGTTTTTAAGTCTTTCAACTGGTAAGATGAGCAGCCGCACAGGCAACGTGTACGCAGCTTTAACTTTAATCGAACAGGTTGAACAGTCTGTTAGAAAACAGTTTCCTAACTCTGACGCATCCGATAAAACAGATATAGCGGCTTTGAAATATGGTTGGCTTAAACATCGCCTGGGTTCGGATATTGTATTTAATATAGCTGAGGCGGTCAGCTTGGAAGGCAATAGCGGGCCATATTTACAGTATGCTCATGCGCGGGCTTGCAGTATCATTCAAAAAGCAGGAGTCACTGATGAGAAAGCTAAAATAGAAAGTTTTGAGCCAAAAGAACGAAGCTTGGCTCGAAAAATCAGCGAATACCCGGAGGTAGTTAAAAAAGCTACTGATGAGCTAATGCCGCACTACATCTGCACGTACCTATATGAGCTGGCCCAAACTTTTAACAGTTTTTATGAGAGCAATAGGATTATAGGCAACGAACGCCAAGGTCTAAGGCTTGGGCTTGTAAAAAACTACCAAGAAGTGTTAGAAAATGGCCTGGGCTTGCTTAATATAGCTGCGCCAGAGAGTATATAGGGTATATAATGAGCAAATTATGAGCAGATTGTCAGAAGGAGAAAAATTAATGAAAAAACCGTTGTACGGTTTTATGGAATTTATCCGCGAACAAGGAGTCGTGGGGCTTGCCGTTGGTCTAACTTTAGGTACAGCCGTAACCGTTTTTGTTAAGTCGATAGTGGACAATATAGTCAACCCGCTGATCGGCCTGGTGCTGCCAGGCAGCTCCAATTTGAATGACAAGTTCGTCTGTCTGGATAAAGTTGAAGGCGTTTGTACTAACAAACTATCATGGGGCGTAGTACTTAGCAGTTTAATAAGCTTCTTGACCATTGCTGCTATTGTCTATTTTGTAGTTCACGGCTTAAGGTTGGATAGGCTAGATAAGAAAAAAGAAGATAAGAAGTAGTAGCGGCTATGAACCCCGATACCAAACAAAAGTATTGGTTTAGAGCCCGCCGCTACGGCTGGGGCTGGACGCCAGCTACTTGGCAAGCGTGGGTTTTGCTATTAGTTTATGTACTTGTCTTGGCTGCCTCGGCTATTTTGCTTTTATCTGGCAATAAGGATAAATCTACCAATTTTGTCGGTGTAGTTGCCTTTATTTTGATTACGCTCAGCGCTACGCTTTTGTTAATCGGTATATCCATGAGAAAGGGCGAGAAGCCCGGATGGAACTGGGGTGATAAAAAAGAGAAGTCTTAAACTATGGGTAAACAACTGACTGAACAAGAGTGGAAAAAGCGTCTGACCCCCGAACAGTACAAGATTTTGCGCGAGCAGGGCACAGAAGCACCGTTTAGTGGTAAGTTTTTAAAAAATAAAGAAACTGGCATGTATACCTGCGCGGCTTGCGGTGCTAAATTGTTCAAAAGCGGCCATAAATTTGACTCCGGCACCGGCTGGCCGAGCTTTTATGATGTGTTTTCCTCAGATGCGGTAAAACTTACCGAAGACAACAGATACGGCATGCGCCGGGTCGAGGTTGCTTGCGCCAACTGTGGCAGCCATCTGGGCCACGTATTCAACGATGCTCCGAATCAGCCGACCGGCATGCGTTTTTGCATAAACTCAACTTGCTTGGGTTTTATGCCAAAGGACAAAAATGATAAGCCATAAGCAAGTAGAAGAATATTTGCTTGGCATGCCCGATGCCAAACTCGATTATCCTTTTGGCGAGGAAGTAGCAGTCTACAAAGTTATGAGAGGACGAGCTGTGAGAGGTGAGACCTCTCACAAAACCTCTCACAAGAGTGAGGGGAAAATATTCGCGCTGGTAGCTGAAAAATCCGAGCCGGTTCGTATCAGCCTAAAATGCGACCCGCTGCTTGCCGAAACTCTGCGCGAAAAGTACGAAACGGTCATGCCTGGCTACCACCTAAATAAAAAACATTGGAATACGATTGTTCTGAGCGGCCAACTGAACTGGGAAGAAGTCCAGGCCCTAGTCCGTCTTAGTTATGATTTGGTTACTGGGCAGCAGACAACAGCGGTGAATTTAGTATAGTTTCGGTGCTGCTGATGGCATTATCCAGGATAACTTTGGCATTTTTGCCAGCGACTTTATGGGTGCTTTGAAGCTGGCTCAAGTAACTATTTAATTGGTCTTTTAAATATTTGGCGTATGTACTATCCAGGTTGTTGTTCTGGGTAGCGGCCTGTATTTTGTCGTCGCTGGTTTTATCGAGGTAAAGCGTTAAGTCTTTAACACCAACCTTGGTGCCATTAGTGGCTAGGTAATTGCTTAGGCTGCTTTGCTCGCTGGACAGGGCGGCCTCGGTAGTGGCAATTAGGGAGAGGGTGTCCGTATTTTTTGTCAGTGGCTTAACTATGTCACTTACTCTTACAATTTCCTGCGAACGGGACATTAGCTCTATGTATTTCTGGCTGTCATTACTCCCGCGGCCAACAATAACGGCAATAATAATCACCAGAACAAGTACAATAACACCGCCAACAAGTAAAAGCATCGGCTTGGGCATATTGGGCAGTTTGAAGGGCCCGCGTTTGGGCTTAGGTGGGTCCTTGTAAATAAAGTCGTAGCTAGGATTCGGTGATATAGGCGCGATAGGCCCAGAGTTTTGCGGCTGCATAAGCACTATGATAGCAGAGCAAAGCTCTTAAGCTGTAACCTGTCACCTGTAACCTATATACTGAAGTTATGGATGCGGTTGCGGAGGTAAAAGCCAGGCTAAATATAGAGGACGTCATTGGCGAATACGTCCAGCTTAAGCGCGCCGGTCGGAACTTCAAAGGTCTCAGTCCTTTTACCAGCGAAAAAACCGCCAGTTTTGTAGTTAGCCCCGAAAAGCAGATATGGCATGACTTTTCATCAGGTAAGGGCGGCGATATTTTTAGCTTTGTTATGGAGGTCGAAGGCCTAGAATTTAAAGCTACGCTTGAGATGCTGGCCCGTAAAGCCGGCGTGGAGCTGGAGCAATTCCAGGGTAAAAATAGCAGTGGTAACACCGAGCGCAAAAAACGGGCTTTAGAGGTGCTAGAACTAGCCACGAGGTTTTATCAAAAACAACTGACAGTTAACAAGTCGGCGCTTACATATTTGCTAAAAACCCGCGGCTTTACTAAACAGACATTGCTTGATTGGCATCTGGGCTACGCCCCGCAAACTGCCCACGCCCTAACTGATTTTTTGACCAAACATGGTTTTACGACAGACGAAATGAAACGCGCTGGTCTAGTTGTGCAACGCTATTCTGGCGCCAGCGATATGTTCCGCGGCCGAATTATGATCCCGCTATGCGACAGCCGCGGCACGGTGATTGGCTTCACCGCTCGCCTGCTGGATGTGAAAGGTGAGACCTCTCACAATGATAGCCCGAAATACATCAATACTCCGCAAACCGCGGTTTACGACAAGAGCCGCCAGGTATATGGGCTGCACCTAGCCAAAGAAGCAATCCGCAAAACTGGTTTTGTGGTGGTGGCAGAGGGCAACCTGGATGTTATCAGTAGCCACCAGGCCGGGATAACCAACGTGGTAGCCAGCGCCGGCACAGCCATGACAGAGCAGCACTTACGCGAACTTAAACGTTTTACTGGCGATATCCGCTTGAGTTTCGACTCTGATAGGGCCGGCATAAATGCTACCGAACGAGTAATCCCGCTGGCCCAAAAAACAGAGGTAAATTTGCGCATCATAACTATCAAAGATGCCAAAGACCCCGACGAGCTGGTCAGAAAAGACCCCAAAGCTTGGCAGCAGGCCATCGAAGACGCCAAATACGCGCTTGATTGGCTGGTAGAGCGCTACCAAGCCGAACTAGATTTAAAAACCGCGTCCGGTAAAAAGGCTTTTACCGATGCGTTGCTACTTAGTGTCCGGCGCTTGCGCGACCAAGTAGAACAAGAACATTATCTAAAGCACATCGCCAAGCTGACCGATTCCAGCTACGAGGCCGTGCGCTCCAAAATGGAATCTAGTGCCTCGAATGATATTACGCCGCGCCGCAAAATACCCAAAAACCAGCCCAACACTAGTCGCTCAGAGCTGGAGTACCAAAGGCTACAAGATCACTTTTTAGCAATGGTTTTAATGCAGCCAAAACTGCGTGACTTGCTTGGCGATTGCCAGCAATCGTTCTTTAGCGGAGGTCCGCCAAGGGAGGTCTTTAAATTTTTAAAGAAAAACCCGGATTTTCTTGTTTCTGGCGCAACCTCTATAGCCACCTCTTTGCAAGGAGTCAGCGATTATGTTAAAATTATAACATTACAGTTTGAGGAGCTTTATAAAAGCTTGGCAGTCGCCGATTTAGGCCAGGAAGCCGTGAAACTCAAACGCCGCTTAATAAGCGATTATGTTAAAACTCAAAAACACCGCTTGGCAATCACCATGGACCAGACCAACGACGAAAAAGAACTAGCCGATCTTATGGGTAAAGCCAACAAACTCAACGACCTCATTAAAATAATTAAATCCGTTCCAGAAGGTGAGTAGATATTTTATGCCAACCAAGAAGAAACAAGTAGTTAAACAAGAGTCGACCAAAACTTTTGATAAACAGCTAAAGCAGCTAGTAATAAAAGGCAAGAAGACAGGTAAAATCGACCAACGAGATATTTTTAAGCTTATCCCAGATACGCCGACCAATATTGACGTTTTGGACTACCTGTACGCTCAACTAGCTGAAGCGGAAGTTGAGATAGTTCTAGCAACTGAGCCTGACCCAAAAGACTTTAGCGACGATTGGACCCTGGAAGAGGGTGAAGAGCTGATACCCGACGATAAGGCCTACATGGATGATATCGCCGACGATTCAGTAAGGCTTTACCTGCGCGAAATCGGTAAAGTACCTCTTTTGACCGCGCCGGAAGAGCTGGCTTTGGCTCAAAAAGTAGTATCCGGCGACAAGCGCGCCAAAGACGCCATGGCCGAGGCCAACATGCGGCTGGTTGTCAGTATCGCTAAACGCTACGTTGGCCGTGGGCTCGACCTTTTGGACCTCATCCAGGAAGGTAATACCGGCTTACTGCGCGCTGTAGAAAAGTTTGACCCGGACCGCGGTTTTAAATTCAGTACCTACGCCACTTGGTGGATCCGCCAGGCTATCACCCGCGCCATTGCCGACCAAGCCCGCACCATCCGTATCCCGGTGCACATGGTAGAAACTATAAATAAGTTGCTCAGAACCCAGCGTCGCCTAACCCAGGAGCTTAACCGCGAGCCAACCAACGACGAAATTGCCGCCGCTATGGAGATGGACGTGGACAAAGTAGAGCACATCATGAAAATCAAGCAGGATATTTCCAGCCTTGATGCCAGTGTTCGTGACGATGACGAAGACAGCGTGCTGGGTGACTTCATAGAAGACGAAGACAGCAAAACTCCTACAGAATCGGCCTCAGAGCAGCTGCTTAAAGAGCAAGTCAAACAGATCCTGGGTACCCTAACAGAGCGCGAGCAGAAGATATTAAAATTGCGCTTTGGGCTAGAAGACGGTAAAAGCCACACGCTTGAAGAGGTAGGTCAAGAATTCAGCGTCACTCGCGAGCGTATCCGCCAAATAGAGGCCAAGGCACTGGCCAAACTAAGAAAGCACAAAGACACCCGCCGCCTGCACGAATACTTACAATAAAGTTGAGAGCGTAACCATGAAAGATGCCGAAGCAGCACCAACCCCAGTAGAACAAGATGATATAGGGCAGGTAGCTCACGATGTCGGGCTTACTGCTCTTGGTTTGCGCAGGGAAGATCAGTTTGATCAACCCGATGCTGTAGACGAACCGATCCCTGAACTCAATCTAACCCCTGGAGCTGGCGACCCACTTGATGCCCTGTCTAAATTTTATAGAGACATCACCCGCGTACCTTTACTCACAGAAAAACAAGAGATTGAGCTGGCTAAGAGAATCGAAGAAGGTGATTCATCGGCTCTAAATCACTTGATTCAGTCGAACCTACGTTTAGTAGTAAGTATCGCTAAGCCCCATGTTGGGCATGGCCTTGATCTTTTGGACCTTATCCAGGAGGGCACATTTGGCCTTACCAGGGCAGCTGAATTGTTTGATTACCGAAAGGGCTATAAGTTCAGCACTTACGCCACATGGTGGATTCGACAATCGGTCACAAGAGGAATTGCCGATCAGGGTAGAACTATACGTATCCCCGTACACATTACAGAAGTTATAGGTAAAATAAAGAAGACACAAAGAAAACTTTCTCAAGATTTTGGCCGTGAGCCTACTACTGAAGAAGTGGCCATGAGTGTGGGTATGGATGCCGAGCGTGTCTCATTGCTACTACAGAGGTCTAGGCCCGCAATTTCACTTGAAACACCTAAAAATGACGAGGGGTTAGAGCTTAAAGATATTATTCCTGACCCGCGGCAAAATGTTTGGCGCGAGCTAGAATCAACACTGCTAAAAGAGGATACCATGGATTTGCTGGCGAGGTTAGACCCAGAAAGCCGTGATGTGGTGGTTCGGCGGTATGGTCTAAATGGTGAACCGTCTGAAACATTGGATAACATATCTAGAACTTACGGGGTATCACGCGAACATATCCACAAAATTGAAGACACTGCGCTAACGAGGTTAGAAGAAATAATCAACACCAGCCCAGGTCTAAGAGCAGCCTTTGTCGATGAAGAGTAGTAATCGCCAAACAACCTGTATTAAATCGGATACAATAAATCCGTGAACATTATTGGAATTGGCGGAACTGATGGATCGGGAAAGGACACTGTTGGACAGCTGCTGGCAGAGAAACATGGCTATCTATTCTTAACAGTTACTGATCTTCTGCGCGAAGAAGCCAAAAAGCGCAATTTGCCTATGGAAAGGCAATCGTACCGTCAGATCAGCGCCGAGTGGCGGCGCTATCATGGCATGGCGGTGTTAATTGACTATGCGTTGCAGAAATTCAAATCACTCAAAGAAAAATATCAAGGTTTGGTCGTAGCCAGCTTACGTCATCCGGCTGAAGCGGATCGTATACACAGGTTGGGAGGCGAAGTTGTGTGGGTAGATGCTGATCCTAGAGTACGTTACGATCGAATTACCAGCCGTAACAGAGGCACGGAAGATCATATCACATATGAAGAATTTGTTGCGGAAGAGCAGGCCCAGATGCAGCATAGCGGCGACCAAGCAACCTTGAATCTAAGCTCCGTTAGAGCCAAGACCGACATTTTTTTAACCAATAACGGCAACGACATAGAAAAATTCAAAGACGCAGCCGAAAAAGCCCTTTCAGGTTTATTGAAATAAACAGCTGTGTATACGTAATCGCCCTATTTTGCAGTCTTGTAGGCAATAAGGTCTTGTATGCCTTCTTCAAGCGTTGTTAATGGCCGCTTCAATATTTTTTTCATTTTCGTTACATCGGGATTTCGGCGGGTCATATCACCTTCTTTCAAAGGGGGTAAATGAACTATTTTTGATTTGGATTTGGTTGCCTGAATAATTTTTTTTGCCAACTCATTGATGGTAATTTCTGTATCACTGCCAATATTTATTACCTTGTCTACAGTAGCCTTATCTGTAATAGCATTAATTGTTGCTTCAATGTTATCTTTAATATAGCAAAACGTTCGCGTCTGCGTGCCGTTACCGTATACCGTTATATCTCGACCAGACAGGGCAGCTTCTAAAAATTTCGATATAACAAAATCAGAACTTTGGCGCGGGCCGTATGTATTAAAAAAACGGAAAATAGTATATCCCAAGCCATATTCATGCTTATAGGAGCGCAAGAACGCCTCTCCAACATTTTTTACTACAGCGTAAGGTAATCGTGAATTGAGTGGGGTTCTTTCCTCGTGTTGCTTTAATTCAACAGGTTCACCATACACTTCTGAGGATGAGGCGAAAAATACACGCTTAACGTTTATCGTTTTTGATAAGTCTAAGATATTTCGTATGCCGTCAAGGTCCCGGAGTACTTTGACGGGGTTTTGCAATGTGCGCTGCACGCCTACGATGGCTGCGTAGTGAAAGACGTAATCAAAACCACAGGTATAGAACACCCCTGATATCTCGCTAAACCTGGTGGTATCAGCTTTAATAAACTTTACATTCGGGCACTGAGTTATGTGCTCAATACGGCCCGTGGATAGGTTGTCTACTATTGTGATAGAGTTGTCTGCATTTTCTGACAGTTTTTCCGCTAAATTACTACCAATAAAACCGGCTCCTCCGGTGATCAAGAATCTAGACACAATACTTCCTTTCTCCGCTTCCCTAAACACAACTTAATGGACTCTGTTTGTTTTATATGAGGATCCAAGGAGTGCATAAATACACCTTTCCCCACCGTAAATTTCCTATTAGTATGTACTATACATGCTGTAATCATAAAAGTTAAACTACAAGGGTGCGAAGGTGCGAATTTTTAGCCATCGTTTTTTTCCATCTCACTTCCTTGCATTTATAGAATAAAGAAACTAGAATTCTCAGCTAGATGAAGGCTATTGGGCTTCCACTAGGTATTAGTTTCACGTTTTGGTTTATTATTGGAATTTTAAGATACCTGACCCAGAAGGTTTCGAACCTTAAAAAAAGAGACAAAGTAGGACCCTACACCGCTTCAGATATTGCGGTTATTTTACCAGCCCACAATGAGGAAAAAGTGATCAGAAGCTCAATTCAATACCTAAAATTGAGCCTGGACAAAAGCCAAATTTATGTGGTTTCCGATGGATCAAACGATAAAACCTATCGGAGGGCGAAAATAGAAGGCTGTCATGTTTCCAAGCTTAATCCAGGAAGGGGCAAAGCTAAAGCTTTGGTTTATCTTTTAGCAAAGTATAAGTTATTTAAAAGATACAAATTAATCTTCATCGTTGATGCGGATACTAAAATTGACTCCGGTTTTGTACCAAGGGCCCTAAAACTTTTTGAAGAACCTAACATTGTTGCAGTTTTTGGTAGTGCAAAAATCTTTTGGCCGCAACATATCATTCCATCTTGGAAATATTATCTTATCTCCTACCGGGAAAGATTAAATAGGACGTTGCAATATTTTTTAGTTTATGGCATGACTTGGAAATATACTAACACCACCTTTGTAATTCCAGGCTTTGCCACTATCTATAGATCTGAAATTCTAAAAAAACTCGAGATAGATACACCCAATCTTTTAATTGAGGATTTTAACCTTGCATTCCAGGTACACAAAAGACGGTTGGGTAAGATCGGCTACTCGCCATCAATGATTGGCTGGGATCAACACCCTGACAATCTATCTGATTACTGGAAACAGGTCAAAAGGTGGAATATTGGCTTTTTCCAGACTATCAAAAAAAATAAGATTTGGCCCTCTTTTTTTTGGCTTTCATTATTAGTTTTTAGCGTAGAAGTTTTTTTAAACTCCATTTTTATGTTATTTCTGCCGTTTATAATTCTGCTCCTTTCGTTTAGGTATCTTTCGGGGCTCGATCCGGCTTTTGCGGGCTATTACGAAGTCTTTAAAAACACTGAGCCTTTTGGGCATCTAGACCTAACAATGATTCTAATTACAATTTTTCTACTCGATTATATTTCGACAGTAATCATCGGTCTCATCAATAAAAAACCACAATTCATCTTTTATGGTCTATTTTTCTTTTTTATGCACTATGTTACTTCTTTAATTTTAATAAGTTCATTTATTCCTGGTTTTTTTGGAAAATCTGATGGCAGATGGACTTCACCAAAAAGAAGGGAAGAGTAGTTATTTAAATTGTTTTATTTCAGCCCAAATGTTTGGATCTTCTTCTCCTAATCTCCAAAAAGAAACTCCCCCTAACCCGGCATCTTGAGCCAATTTCATCTTTTGCTCCACGCTTCTTGAACCTTCGAACCAGACTTGATGAACTTGACCTTGATTGTTATAGGTAAAGTGGGAAGATTTTAACTGTTCATCCCACTCTAAATTTAAACGAAACTGCGCCAATAGATTTTGGGTATCTTGATAAGTTAAGTCCGTAGCTGGGTTATTACTGCCCTCAGTCCAATCGTAGCCATACAACGGAATACCCAGGAATATTTTTTGTAAGGGAATATTTTTTGCTTTTAGGTAAGTGATAATTTTGTTAACCCATGGGTATGAAGCTATTGGCCCGGGGCCGCTGTCATTTTCGTGCTCACCGTAAGCCATAACCGCTAGATAGTCTGCGGACTCTGAAAGGTTTTTAACGTCTTGGAAGTAATATCGTTTTTCTGAATTAGAATCGGTTACCGGGTGGATAGCCACATTTAAGAGCTTACCTCTTTGATGTAAACTTGCAGCTAGCTGTTTGATGAAAGAAGAGAAGTTATCTCTTTGGCTAGGCGCGACTTCTTCATAGTCAATGCTTACGCCATCAAAAGGTAATCTGGAGAAAATATTTAATATATCTTCAATATGTTTTGCGCGGCTATTATTATCTTTGATGACCTCCTCAACTCTTTTTGAGTCCCAATTATCACCCGCCCGTTCACCCAGATTAGTAAGAGTAAAAAAAGCTTTGATATTATTTTGGTGCGCAAGGGTTAGAATCGAAGGATTTTCTAGGGCATAGGTATACTTTGTGGCTTTGCCATTTGAATCAATGTAATACCAAAACAGCGCAACTTGGTTGAGATTGGAAACGTTTTCGGCGAAAGATTGAGTGGCTTTTTGCTGATCCCAGTAGGGAATAGAGCCTCTGATAAGCAGTGAGTTTTTAGGTAGTTGTGGACTAGTTTCGTGTGGTGGTTCGGGTTTCGGCCTAGCCATATATAAACCGGTCGTAAGCGTTACTAATAAAATTAATATTATAATTGGAATTTTCAAATTACCTATACCGGATTATCCTTTCAAAATTGATCTTGCTTCATCTGTAGAGACATTCATTAGTAGGTCAATAATCGACAAATTTGGAGCAAAACCATTTTTTTTCATAAATAGTTGTGGATACTGGGGACACTTCCAATCTTGTACCACAGTCTTGATGCCATGCTGATCAAAAAGTTTATCGTCCATATATGCAGCTACTGCTGTGCCACCACAGAAGTCTTCGGTTGCTCCTACCTCCTTGATTAATCCGATAATCTTTTTGTTAGCCGAAGCCTGAGCACTATTTATGTAAAATTGGCTTTGGCTAGCAAGTTTGATGCTTTTTAATCTAAAAAAAGGCTGTTTTTTTAAAAGGCCATCAATACTTTTGAAAGTTACACTGCTATCTAGCACTTCATCTGACTCCATCAACCTACCGATCACCCATAAAATAGTTTTAAGGTTTAGCTCGGCTAAAGATTGGTGATTCTTTGAAATGATCTTCTCTAATTGAGAATAAATGATATCGAAATAAGGAGCTTTAGCATAGGCATAGCGAATAGTTTTAAGATGTTTTTCGCGCCATGAGAGATCCGGGGTTGTCTTAGTTTGATAAATTAATTTTTGCCCAGCATGCTCTATTGCCACATTGAGTAAATAGGTGCCACTGTCTATTTTAATAGGAGTATGAGCCTGATAAGAAGGCCCGTTGTGCCCCTTAGGGTATTTATGTTTTCCGACAAACTGTACCTCATCCCTGACCATAAACACATCGGCGTTCAGGATTCTGTTGAAATAGTGCAACCTAGGGAAATATTGGGGCTGGATGCCCGAATATCTTAGTGCGGTAGACGATACTGACTGAGTGTTTGGTGACAAAAATATTACCCTCTGGATATCGGCGTTAAAATCTTGTGGATAAAATAGCTCTCGGCATAATCAGTGCCAGCATGGATGCCCAATATTCTGGCTATTTTTTCGATTGCCTCGGGCGATCTCTGATGCCCATTTTCCCTAACTTGTGAGACGTAAAGGCTTAAGGCCTTAACTTTAGCTGCTAAGTCTTTCTTACTGAGCTCAAGGTAAAAATTATGGTTGGGAGAGTAAGGTTCAGCCCAGCCAGCAGTTATGACTGAGCGATACCCCAATATTACATTTGGGCTGTGTTTATCGTCTATAGGCATCGGTCGAGTGGCAGCAAATACCGCTCGCGCACAGGCAATATGGTCTTGGTTATAATCATCACTTTGGGTGGTAGCTAAAATGGTTGGCTTTATCTTTTGAATATATTTTTCGATAAGGGAAATTAAAGTGAGTTGAGGAACCTTATCAAGCTTTAGATGGTACTCGTTTCCTTCTAAAGCAATTTCATAATCATCAAACCTTAAAAACTTTGCCACTTCATGTATTTCTTCGACCCTTTGTGTAAGGGTTGATTTTCCTTTTGGTGAGTAATCCTTGGTGTCACCAACTGTCAGAAATAGAATAAAAACAGTACCATTATTGTCCTTAGTTCTTTTTATTAGACCACCACAACCCAAGACTTCATCGTCAGGGTGTGGAGCTATTACTAAAAGTCTCTCTTGCTTAAGGTTAAGCATCTTTAACCCGATTAATTTTAATGCTAAATGTGTAACTTACGTTACTTGAGCTTGTGATTAAATTTGTTTGTTTTCTACGAGGATCCAAGCAGCGCATAAATACACCTTTCACCCACCGTAAATTTCCTATCAATATGTACTATAGCACGCTGTAATCATAAAAGTTATACTACAAAGGCGCGAATTTTTAGCCCATTTTGGTGCGTCATCTGATGCGGAGCAGGAAACACTTAACTAGCTTGCCCGTCATTAAAACCTGATCGAAGAAGAGAGTGAATAACTCTAATTCGTAACGTCAAGTTTTTAGTGCTGGGGTATTTGTAAGTTTGAGTAGTAGCAAATATAACAGTGTTGACAAAAGTATCCTATTCATTGTGCTTATGCTAGTTATATAATAAAAATACCAATAAATAGGGGGGTGGGGTTATGTTAGGTATCAAAAAATTTAGTCCGGTAGCTCGTTCTATCGGAACCGTTGGTGCTGTGGTTGCGTTAGCCGGCGGGGTAACGTTCGCGGCTCTAACGAGTAATTCTGTAGTTTTAGCAGATAGCCAATTTTCAACAGGAACGGCAAGTTTGAAAATCTGGGACGGGGACTCATATGAGTTTTCTGCACCTGGTTTTAACTTCACTAATGTAGTACCGGGAACAGAAACAAGTGCAT
Organism: Candidatus Saccharibacteria bacterium CG10_big_fil_rev_8_21_14_0_10_47_8; assembly: GCA_002793885.1. GTDB lineage: Bacteria > Patescibacteriota > Saccharimonadia > Saccharimonadales > UBA10212 > 21-14-0-10-47-8-A. The sequence goes on along the minus strand of PFEG01000002.1, from coordinate 12,152 downwards.
TTACATTCTGGCTCAAAAATGACGGCACTACAGATCTAAATGTGTCAGCTGAAGGTGCTAATCAGGTCTTCACTAACATTTCTGATCCGGACAAAGTGGATCTAAAATTTACAAATATAACTGCCGGGGGATCGCCGGTTACCTATTCGGTTCAAGATCTAACAACGGGCGGCGTTGACCCGATGCCGGGCGACACGCTAAACCCAAATGAGGAAAATCAATATAGTGTTACCGTAAATGTCGACCCAACTACAGTATCGGGCTCTTCGGCCAGCATGACTAGTTTTGACCTGACGTTTACTGGGGTACAACCTTAGCTAAACTAAAAAATAAGAAACATTACGCATGATTAAGCGTAGCCTAAGTGTGATAATCGCACTGATGGTCGTGGTGTTGAGCTTTGGCTTAGTGTATAGCCAGGCCAAAGGCTCAAAACTGCTTAGCGTTCAAAGCGGCAGCATGGTGCCGGCGATTCATAAAGGCGACCTTGTGTCGGTAAATCACGTTCCCGAAAGCCAATTAGCAGTCGGGGACGTTATTACCTATGTAAGTACCAGTAACTCTAAAAAAACTATAACGCACCGGATTATCTCTAAAGATAATGGAAGAATAATTACAAAGGGCGATGCAAACACTGTTGCAGATCAGCCTATAACTGATAAGTACGTACTGGGCAAAGTGCGCCATAGCGTGCCTTACGCCGGGCATGCTATAGATTTTGTACGCAAGCCGGTGGGTCTGGCATTAGCTATTTATGTACCCGCACTGATTATCATTACCCGAGAAATTATCCTGCTTAGTGAGTACTATAAAAAGTCCGCACCATATATTTCAGCAGTGATCCGTGCCCGTATGAAAGGGCAGACTAAAAAACATAAGCTTCTGCCCGCAACAATGGTTGCATTAGTTTCGGTAATTCTTTCTGTGTCTATCGCTTGGCCGGTCCAGGCTGCTCTTAGGAGTAACTCTGTTGCTCTAGCGAATAATTCTTTCACCATTACCGTACCACCGCCAAACCAATGTACGGGGAAAAATACCAACGTTAATGTTAGCGGGAACGGTGGCAGCAACAACTCTAATACAGTTGTGGTTAACAACAGCTCCAGCCAGACCGGTACTTCAGGGGACGCCACTAACTCAGGCAATACCAATGGCGGAAATGCCACCAGTGGCAACGTGAATAACAGCAACTGCACGAACATCAATATTAATATCCATAACCCTTAGTCTTTGCCGCCGCGTTGACTTATGGCCTTAACGCGTGATTGAATTGGCTATAAGCTTATGGTTAAAAAACCAAGAAATACATCCAACTGGCTTCATACTACGGCCGTCAGGGTAACTCGAGTCCATTTTGCATACATAGCCTTTTATATAGCATCAATAATTGTCTTTGATATGTGGAACTTATATACCCACGAAGCCATTACCCAACTGTGGACGGCAGCCGGGTTGATGCTGGCCGTCAACACTGTACTTTGGTACGTGGCCCGGATGAATTTTTCTAGCAATAACGTTTATGTGGCGATTATACTTTTGCTGATCGTTGCCGACATTATCTTTGCCTCTTACAACGTGCTGTGGCAAAAAGGCTTGGCCAGTAAATCGGTTATGCTGTTTGCCGTGCCTATCATAACCGCCGCGGTTCTGCGCAGCCGCAGCACGCTTTTAGCTACCACGACTCTTTGCGCGGCGGCCTATTCCACAATTTCGGTACGCTATTTCTTCCAGCACTACGGCGAGAGCTACAGGGTAGAGCTATATGGCACGGTGGGCTTTTACTGCGCCCTATTTTTTGTACTGGCCGGCCTGCTCGCGGTCATCATCCTCCCCAGAACCGAACGCTTCTAGTCTGCTACTCTTTCTAACTGAGGGTATAATCAGTAGTAGATAGTAGAGAACTGGTTCAGTGGCTCGGGGGGATGATGTCAGTAGTAGATAGTAATTTACAGATAGCTCAAGCTATCGGCAAAGCTGGCCCCAAAGAAATTTTGTCGCAGCAAGATGTGCTAACAGTCCAATATTGGGGATTCGACAATCTGGAACACCAGGGTCAAATTGTTATCAATAAGCTGCTGTCTGTAGAAGTACAAGAATGGTTTGAATTAGCTTCTCGGTTAAAGTTTCCGATAGAAAAGGTTGCTCCAGCAGTGCTTTATGATAACGACGATGATAAGTTAATGGCGCTTAATGTTTCTTCTGGTTTTAATTACCGAAAAATTGCCGGTACCTCTAAGTTATCCCGACACGCCATGGGCCGCGCTTTTGATATCAACCCCCGGCAAAACCCCTATATACGGAAAGAGGGGAGCAGTGTGATTATCGCACCGTCTGGTGCAGTTTGGGATTCTTCGCAGCCAGGAACTCTTTTTCGTACTCACGAGCTCGTGCGTTTTATGCTTGATAGGGGTTGGATATGGGGTGGTGACTGGTCGCTAGAAGAGTCGGGTCGGATAGATTATCAGCATTTTGAAAAGCCGCTGCTGGCTGGCGATGTGTGAGCTCTTTTCTAAATAAGACAGACACCAAAACAATTGCGGCCGTCTGGCTCGCCAGTAAGCTTGTGTCGATGGTGCGAAAAGTAACTGCTGTCCGCCCCTGTATCAACCTTTTCTATCTCTATATTTTCTTCTAATATTCCAGCATTTTTTAGCTCATCCATCACATAACCAAATAGGTTAAGATGAATACCATCAGCTTCCTCGGTAATATAACTATCCCAACTGGCTTCTAGCTTTTTCGCTTTAAAATCTTCTTTTGTAAACCGGTAGGATTTTTGGCTGATAGATGGCCCAACATAGCAACATATCTGTTCTGGTGGGTACCCGAGCATATTTACTACCTTGCGCGGCAGATGCAAACCAGCACCGCTTGTGCCAACATGGGCAAGCGCCAGAACTTTCTGCCCCGGCACGTAAAAAACTAACGGAATACAATCGGCAGCCTTTAAAACCAGAAAGGCAGAAGGCTTTTCGGTAGTTAACGCATCAGTTTCTAGTTGCCGCAGTTCCTCAGGGGTTAAAGGGTCTACGTCAACAATGGCGTCTTTACCAACCGCCGGCATATCGTAAACTGTTTTGCCGGGGAATTTATCTGTAAACTTAGCAAAATTAGCGTCCGCATCTGCCCCGAATCTAGCAATAGTATTACCTATTTGTTTTCCACTAAAGCCAACCGATATAGCACCGCCAACAGGCTTTACAATTACAGGTTCCATCAATATATCGTACCACTTCAGAGTACCACCCTTGCAAAATTAGCCAAAATATGCTAAGATTATACTTGTTGGATCGAAAATAAAAAGTATTATGCATAAAGATGTCATAACCATGCGCAAGGAGCGAAGCCCGGATATCAGTATTGTAGAAGAGCATGACGTAAAACTTCAGCGAATATTTGATCTTCTTGAGTTGGGAGAAGTGCCTTCCGAACCATCAGACCTAGTTAGTATTACGCAACAATGGGCAAAAGGGGATCATTGGACGCCAGAGAGCAGAGTACGATCATTCGGCACTAAAAGAGAGAAATTGCTGGAGTTATTCGACTCGATGGGTTTAGTTGAGCCGATATTGCCGCCAAAAGGTAAGTACGATCACATCGTCGTAATCGGAGCGTTAGCCCGGACCAATTTAGCAAGGTTAGAATTTGTAAAGGAATTGATTGATAAGAGTCACATAAACCTTGCGGATGAAGGCGAGGTATTCTTTCTGGGAGGCAGGCGCAGCAGAAACCCTAAAGAATTGTTTGACCTCGGACGACAGGTCAGGATAGTTAAGGGCCATAGTGAATTACCCGGCATTCCACGGGAGATAGAGCACCTAACTACTCCAGTGGGACGATACGAAGCTTTTGGCAGTGAGTATGACTTAGGCCAATTGGCAGTACTTGCTTGCTTTGGGGAGGCGGTATTGTCTTCTAGAGAGATAACAGACGAACATGGACATGATTTATACACAAAAATTAGACTAAAATTAGGGGAAGACGCAGCAACCACGATGAATATTTTGAATTCTCCAGAAGTACACCGTACTCATGGGCAAGCAAGGCACACCACTACCTCGTCTATAGAAGAGTTGCTATCCCGATTTGGCGGCGACATACACGAGAATTCTCGTATACTGGTAGTGAGTAATAATCCGCATATTAAAAGGATCGGCATAGATGTGGCTGAGGTTATGAAACAGAGAGGTCGTAGCGATATAGAAACATTTTCATGTGGCCCAGGAGCCGCACCAAGCGCTCCTACTGAAATGTTTCTTGGTGAAATTGCTAGGTTAATCTATCTAGACGCTCAGAAACAGTAGTTTAATTTACCTTGGCTTTTCGTTTAGCCAATGAAGGTAGCTCTTTGTACCAACTCTGAGATTTTTGGCCTCGTTCCAAAAGAGCGAAAAGCTGGCGAAAAGCTTCAGCAATTTGTGGGCTCTCGATGATCATACCTAGTGCTTCTTTCCCGTAAGAAATAATATACAGCTTATCCCCATATGCTCCCCACTCAACAGGAGCTGTGTAATCATCAGATTTTAGCCAAGTTCTTCGAAGTAAGAATAATTTATCTGTTTCCTTATAATCCACCGTTGCATTATCGGTATCGGGTGTTAGCGCGAATCGCCGAATACCATTGTTTACGGCTAACATCCTTAAATTGTGCATATGGCTGTAGCCATAAAAATCTATCCCTGCCAATGTATGGATAAAAAATATGGGGCTTTTGGTATTTACTTGATCAAGAAAAATATTTTTCAAATCGGACTTACCTTGGAAATAACGAATCGCCGGCTGCTCATGAACTTTTAAGTAGTCTCTTTGTAGTTCGTGGACGTTTATCTCTAGCTCTTTCTCTAACTTTTCTTGTTTTAATTTATTCTCGTGAAGCATTTCGATCAACTTGGCTGGGTTTAAGGCCCTATAGCTTTGTTTCTTGCTGGTATCCAGTTTCTCTGCCAAACCATAGCTCACAAGTTTATCGAGTATTTTATAGCAGTTTGTTCGTGTAATTTGCACACTTTTAGCCAATTCAGCAGGTTGCCACGTCCGTTTCGTTAGCAGCATTTTATAGCAAATCGCTTCATTTTTACTGAGGCCGGCAGCGGTTAAATCAATCATAGCGATAGTATAGCAAGATATATACATTTTGTATATAGTATATTCACAAAATTGGCTAGTAAACTGTTAAATATATTAAAAATAGTGCAATTAGTATATACAAGCACTAAATATTATGCAATAATGTAGTCGGTTCGAAAATAGCTGACTTGTTAAATCTTAATATTAAGAGGATTAATTTAATGACACACGAAATACCCCGTGAACAAAATGGCGATCAGGATCTGAAGACTGCAATTAAAGAAAAGACAGAGATGCAAATTACTACTATCGTTGATCTTGCCAGAGAAATTGGTGGGGAAGGCGCGCATATTGACGATGTGTTTCCTTTACCACCTGAGACTCGAGACCACGCACCCATACCTGAATGGAATGAGGATCAAGTAAACAGGGTGCGTGAAGTAGCTAGAAGTTTTGGCTATGGTGCAGTCGAAGACGTACCATCAGGCCTTAGGGGCGGGGTGAGAATTGCCGAGGGTGGTAAAGTATGGAAGATATTAGCCGAAGCTGAACTAATAGATAAAGACGGTGATCCGACTGACTTAGTGTTTGCCGGGTCTCCACATCGCCAATTAGGAGACGATGAACTTGATTTCTTAAAAACACAATATAGTGAAGATTTTCCTCCGGGCACAACCGAATATCAGGCTGCAGCATGGGTGGCTAAACTAAAATCAGACGGGGCTATAGCCGAACAGCCTGCTGACCTTAGCATTGGATATGAAATTGCAGAAGGTAATCCTGTTGTTCGTAAAGCCATGGGACAAGTGATTGAAGTTGGCCAAACCAGCCGCGGTCAGAGGGTGGTATTACTTAAAATAGATCGGGAAAATTATCAGGAAGAAGATGGAAAGCCAAAGTATCGACATCAACCAGATACAGCTAGGGTAATGGGGATCTTATCCGAAGCACTGTCTACCCAAGGTCGGCACGAAGACCCTGTAGGTTTCGTTACTAGTAATACTTACGCATCGCGCCAAGTTGCCATTACTCGGGCTGGATTACAAAACGGCCGTCAATTTGGCGTGGCAATGTACGGCAGGGAGACCTTGATAGGCCTCAATGCTTCCGTGCCAGCAGAAACCCCTCTCAATCATCTTCCGGGAGACCTTCGCGTAATGTACGAAAATCTCCAAAAACTTCTGGCAGAAGTCAGCCAGTAAGCACAAATTGTCGAGCTTGAAAAAGCCCTTCCAGCATCATAAGTAGAACCATAAGCAGTCGCTGTTTTAACAGGTACAGCGTATACTTATTACTAATGGCAGAGGCGCGTAAAAAGCTAGCAATTATTGATGGTAAAAGCGTTTTTTATCGCGGTTATTATGCCATGCCCAATCTTTCTACTCGCGAGGGTATTCCAACCGGTGGTGTTTACGGTTTTGCTGCCATGGCGCTGGAACTTATAAGAAAGTTAAAACCGGATTATGTTTGTGTGGCGTGGGATAAACCTAAAACCAACATTAGAAAACGCTTAGAGATGTACCCGCAGTACAAGGCTGGGCGTAAAGCTCCTCCTCCTGACTTCTATGCTCAGATACCCCTGTTGCACGAACTACTGGAAGCCTTTTCTTGGCCGCTTTACGAGCTCGACGATTACGAGGCCGACGACATTATGGGCGCGTTTGCCGTGCAAGCCCGCGAAAAAGACGTGGAAACTATGCTGATTACATCCGATTTGGATGCCTTGCAGTTGGTTAACGGCCACACCCACGTCTACGCGCTTAAAAAAGGTTTTACTAACATTGAGCTGTTCCATCCGGAAAGTTTTGAACAAAAATATGGCATCGGTCCTGAACAATTTTTAGACCTAAAAGCCCTAAAAGGCGATAGTTCCGACAACATCCCAGGCGTACCGGGCGTTGGTGAAAAAACTGCGCTGGAGCTAATAAAAAGCTACAAAACACTAGACGGCGTTTACGAAAACCTGGGCCTTATAAAGCCAACCTTAAAAGCCAAATTAGAAGCCGGCAAAGACCTGGCCTACCTGAGCAAAAAACTGGCCTGCATCTGGACAGATGCGCCCATAAAACTCAACCTAAAAGAGATGGACGGCACCAAAATTGATACTGGAGAGCTTAGGGATATGCTGCAAAAGCTGGAGTTTAAGAGCCTTTTGGGCAAGCTGCCGTCTAACATGCAGACGGATAGTCATCAGTCGTCAGTCGTTAGTCGCCAGGCGTTGAAACTGCCCAAAAATGTGCTCATAGAATCAGATAAAAATCTCCCCAAACTGGATTTGGATGTGAGAGGTCTCACCTCTCACATGTTTGTTCATTCCCGTGCCGCCGGCCGCCATGGCACCAAGCCGCAGGCTTTGATATTGGGCGACGAAAAGACTATTTACACCTTGGATTTAACCAAACTAAACCCCGAAGCCGTCCGAAAAACCCTAACTACCATTTACCATTTACCAACCGCCAAGCTTGTCGGTTACGACGTTAAAAGCGATATTAAAGTTCTGCATAATATTTTTAGAAGTTCCAACAACTCAAAGCAGGGTGGAGCGGTTTGGGCCGTTGAACATGACGTTTTGGTAGGGGCGTACTTAATCAATGCACTGGTACGCGCTCAAAGTCTTACTGATTTAGCGATTGATGGTATCGGCTATGAGGGGGCACCGTTTGAAGATTTGCCAACTGAGGATTTTATAATCCGCGCACCTGAGACCATGGCAGTGATAGCTCAACTGTACGAGCGCCAGGCCAAAGAACTAGCCAACATGCCCAAGGTTTCTAAGCTGGCACAAGACGTAGAATGGCCGGTAATCCCAGTTATAGCCGATATGGAGCTAGAGGGCATAAAGCTGGACTGCAGTTATCTGAACAAGTTTTCCAAAGAACTGGAAGACAGCATCAGCGATTTGGAGCAAAACATCTATGGGCACGCCGATTTTGAGTTTAATATCAGCTCGCCGGCCCAGCTGGCCGATGTGCTTTTTAGCAAATTAAATTTGCCGACCCAGTTCGTCAAAAAGACCAAGACCGGCCACTCCACAGCCGCCAGCGAGCTGAGCAAATTAAGAGGGCTGCACCCAGTTATTGATCTTATCAGCCAGTACCGTGAAGTCACCAAACTAAAGAACACATACGTTGATACTTTGCCCACCATGGTGGACGAAAATAGCCGAGTGCATACAACTTTTAACCTCACCACCGCCCCGACCGGCCGGCTTAGCTCTGTGGACCCGAATTTGCAGAATATTCCTGTTCGCACCGAGCTCGGCAACCGCATCCGCACGGCGTTCGTGGCGGAGAAGGGGAATGTACTTATCAGTGCCGATTACAGCCAGTTCGAGCTTCGGCTGGCGGCCGTACTGGCGGACGACAAAGGCATGATTGAGGCTTTTAACAAAGACGAAGACATCCATGTTCTAACCGCCGCTGATGTGCTAGGGATTAGACCGGAAGATGTTACCAAGCAGCAGCGCTACGAGGCCAAAGCCGTAAACTTTGGTATTTTATACGGCCAGGGCCCGCACGGCCTGGCAGAAGGTACTGGTATGGCCTACGGAGCCGCGCGCGATTTTATCAAGAAGTATTTTGAGGTTCGCCCCAAGCTCAAAGAATACATAGAAAAAACCCGTGAGAAAGCTACCAATGACGGCTATGTAGAAACATTGCTGGGTCGCCGGCGCCCGACTCCGGATGTAAAATCATCCAATTTCGTGGTCCGCGAAGGCGCATTTCGCGCGGCAGTTAATATGCCGGTGCAGGGAACGGCGGCCGATTTGACCAAACTGGCGATGATCAAGATCCAGCAAAAACTGGATCAGCTCACAGCTAAAAGCTCACAGCTAAAAGCTGTAAATCGGCCCAGGATTCTGTTACAGATTCATGATTCTTTACTTATAGAATGTGGGAAGGATGATGCTAAAATTGTGGGTGATTTGCTTAAGGACACCATGGAAAACATTTATAAACTCCCCGTAAAGTTAAAGGTAGACATCACCAGTGGTAAAAATTGGGGCAAGCTATGACAGGGGAAAGATTTGGCCCTCCGCAGTATGTGGATGTTGGTGGTAATACCGTCGCCCGAGAGTCGTTGCTACAGATCGGACCTGAGCAGTTAATAGATATAGTGGAAAGACTTGATCATGATGGCTCTGGTGTCGCTCATATCCCTAGAGTGATCAGCCCTACCACCTTAGGTCGCCTACAACACGAAGCCAATAATGGGATTATTTGGCGCAAAGTCGATGGTGCGTTCGTAAACGAAAGGGGAGTCCGTATTGAGCAACGTTTTGACGCATTCGCCCTAAAGCTCCTGGAAGGTGACCAAAGGTTTATGGATATTTCTCCGACCACAAGAAAATTTATCGGGGATATCCAAGATCTTATCAGGGGCCTAGCCTTCCTTTATCCATCACTCGAACCGTGGACCGCTGATGAGATAGCTTTTCACCTCTATCACTCGGGAGATGGAGGTCTTAGTATGCATAAAGACAATAGTCGGCATCCAGGGCTTATAGCCACACTTAGTCTAAGGGGCATCGCAAAGTTTGACTATAAAACGGTGGATGGCAAAGCAAACTGGGTTACAACGGCCCCGGGTGGCCTTGTTTTGATGCGAGCGACTGGTTTGCTTGGCAACGAAGATTTACGCCCAGAACATGCAGTAACAACAATTTATACTCCTCAACGCGTATCTATGACCATAAGGGCCAATACTAGACCTGATGAACCAATTCCTAGAGCTGAGTACGATAACTGGAGTAAATCATGAAATCTAAATTAAATTCGCGTAAGTTTACGATATTTATTATGTTAATGCTGATTACATATGCGTTCAGTATCTCGTATTGGCGCCAGCGGGATCAACTATATTGGAATGGGCAAGTAGCCCTTAAGCCAGATGGGCAAATGGCCGTTATATTGTTTATATTGATTCCCGCCCTAGTAGCAATCGCATATATATCGGTTCCGGCTATTTATAAAAAACGAAAAACCGCTAACTCTAAATTGGGTAAACACCGGAGCAAACAATGAAAGACGAACTAATAGATGTTTTAGACCAGTGGGGCAACAAAACCGGGGAGGTTTTATCTAAAAAAGAAGTTCACAAACGGGAACTATGGCATGCGGGTGCGCATTTGTGGATCTATAACTCGAAGGGGGAAGTGCTTTTGCAACACAGAAGCCCACGAAAAGTCATTTTTCCTAATACTTGGGATATCTCAGTTGCTGGCCATGTAGACAGTGGCGAAATCTCGCCACAAACTTTAGTTCGGGAAGCGAAGGAAGAACTAGAGCTGACGATTGACCCCAAAAGGCTGAGATTTATTGGTACTACAATTTTTGACGCTAAACTTCCAATAGGTTGGATTCATAGAGTCTTTGATTGGACTTATATTTTGCAGATGGAAATAGACCTAGCATTATTAAAGTTTCAAAAAACTGAAGTCGACGACATAAGATGGCACCTCGTAGCTGAATTTGAACGGGATATTAATGACCCTGAAGTTTACAAGCAATATTCATCCAGACCTATATATGTTTACCAGATGGCAATAACTGAAATGAAAAATATGCTTTCTAAGACAGAGGTGTAATCGTGAAGCTTGCTGGATGCATTATCAAAGACGAGCAGGGGAGAGTCTTACTGCTTCACCGCAACAATGGCCGGCACGTTCAATGGGAAATACCAGGCGGCAAGATTGACGTAGGTGAAAAGCCTGACCAGGCGGCTGCCCGGGAAGTTAAAGAGGAACTTGGCGTAGAGGTTAAAATACATAAAAAACTCGGCGAAAAAGAGTTTGTACAGGGTGATGCAACCATGCACTACACATGGTATTCAGCTTCTATCCTGAAAGGTGCGCCAAAAGTTATGGAGCCTGAAACATTTGATAAGTTCGAATATTTTTCTAAGCAACAGATGATGACAGTGTATAAAGAACTCTCGCCAAACACTCAAAATTTTGTTGATATGATGTAATAGACTAGAGATAAGGTTAACTCAAAGGAGCAATAAAATCACATGAGTGCTGAAAGAATAAGTACAGACGAAGCTAAACCAGACAAGCTCTTTTACGTTGTTGCTAACATCATTCCTTTTCGAGAAGATGACGGACGTTGTTTAATACTTAAAAGAGATGAGCGAGAGAAAGTACATCCTGGAAAATGGGCTACAATCGGTGGCAAGCTAGAACATAAAGATCTAGATATAAAAAATCCTACTAGTATTGAAGGTGAGGTTTTAGTGTTTGCTGATCCGTTATTTAAATTGCTAGGAAGAGAGGCTTTAGAGGAGGCAGGCATAACCATAGTACCGCCACTGATATTTGTTAGGGAATCACTAATTGTACGTCCAGATGGTATTCCTGTTCATCTTACGACTTTTGGAGCACGTTACGGTAGCGGTGAGGTCGAGCTAGAAAAAGGTGCTTTTACTGATTCAGCGTGGGTTAATGGAGATGAAGTTGATGACTACCCGACCATTGGTACTGTAGCGGAAGAAGTTAAAATAACAATTGCTCATTTTAAAATAGAAAATGATTAAAGAGCTTAAAGTTTATGTGGCGGGCAAAGTAAGAAAAGACTCATCTTTTGGTACCCACCATTGGCGGGATGATTTTTTAACTAAGCTTGAGGAACTTTCTGGCATAAAGTTAGAAAATTTAGATCCCGTTAAGAACGGGGACCATTATAAAAACCCCGAATATATTTTTGGACTAAGTGTCCACCTGATCTCAAGGGCTGACGTTGTAATAGTCTACCTTACCGATGACATCAGTGTTGGCGGCTCACAAGAGATATTAATAGGTAAATACTTCAAAAAGCCCGTTGTTGGCTTGGCACCTATAGGTGGGAAGTTTAATATGGCAACACGTGAATATATGGGGAAAACAATAAAGAATTTTAAAGACCCCTTTGTTTTTACTACCTGTGATGTAGTTTGTTCTGACATTCAAGGTGTGGCAAGAACCTTGAAATCTTTGGACAAAATAAAACCCAAAGACCTGACAATAATCGATAAGCTTGCCGCCAAAGCTAGACTAAAAGAGTGACCCCAGTGTTATCGCTGGACTCATGGTAACTGCTCACTACCCC
>PFEG01000060.1:255-7309 GCA_002793885.1 Candidatus Saccharibacteria bacterium CG10_big_fil_rev_8_21_14_0_10_47_8 | reverse complement strand
CATGGCCGATGGATGGTACCCGCTGGAAATCTATACCCGCATCAGTGGCTTTGGGATAGCTGTTTTATTGCTATTGGTCTGCGGCACATCGATGTTGAGCGGGCTCAGACCGAACTTAGAAGTCTGCTACGCGGGCAATGGAAAAACGGCATGCTGCCTAATATGATTTTTGACAGTGGCCAGGCCTACCGGCAGGACCGGGAATTATGGCGCAGCTATGTAAGCCCCTACTCACCCGAACAAGTGGCAACAAGCGGTATAACCCAGCCACCGATGCTTGCCGAGGCTGTAGTGCGCGTCGGGGAAAAACTTAAAATAGCTGAGCGTCGCAGTTGGTATGCCAACATGTACCCAGCAATTTTGGCTTACCATGAGTGGCTGTACCGCGACCGCGACCCGCACAAGGAGGGCTTAGTGATACTACTTCACCCTTATGAATCCGGGCTCGACAATAGCCCCCCTTGGATAAGCGAGCTCAGAAAACACAGTATGCCTTGGTGGGTTAGCTTAATTGAGCGACTTCACTTGGATGGTTTAATTAACCTCGTTCGGCGTGACAACCGCCATGTACCTCCCGGACAGCGCATGAGTAACATCGAGGCGCTGGCTTACTGGGCAGCCTTGCGGAGACTCAGACGCAAAGCTTATAACAGCGAGGCGCTCCTTAGCCGCTCACTTTTTGCGGTGGAAGATTTGGCATTTAATTGCATATTAGTCCGCGCTAACTCACATTTGCGCCAAATCGCTAAAACGATCGGCCACGTAGTTCCAGACGAGCTACTAACGCGAATGGAAAATACAGAGAAAGCTCTTGAACAGCTATGGGACGAACCATCCGGCCAGTATTATAGCCGTAGCTTTATCAGTCATAAGATTATTGAAGAGTCTACAATTTCCACACTGTTACCGCTTTATGGTGGCAGTGTCTCCAAAGAACGAGCCACAAGATTAGTAGACTTGCTCAAAAACCGTAAGTATTTTGGCACCAGCTACCCGGTGCCTAGCGTCGCAGTTAATTCTTCTTACTTTGATGAGTTTAAGTATTGGCAGGGTCCCAGTTGGGTTAATACTAACTGGCTAATCATGGATGGCCTATCACGCTATGGCTATGAGAAGGAAGCCGAAATTTTACGCCAGCGCACACTCGAGATGGTAGCTAAAAACGGATTTAACGAATACTTCAGCCCGCTTTCCGGGAAGCCAGCCGGCGCCCCAAATTTTTCCTGGACCGCTGCTCTGACTATCGATTTACTTAAGAGTTAGTCTTCTTCAAGGCTGGGCTTATCTATCGTTATCGGTTCGACACCAGGAGAGGTATTGGCAATCTTAACTACATCTTTATCGATTTTGCCTAGTTCCTTATAAGTAGTGTTAAAGTGCCCGACTGTGGTGCCCAGCGAGTTGCCGAGTTTTTGCATATAGCCGTTATGCGCCAGCAGGTGTTTGCTTAGCTGCTCGATATTTTTGCGGATTTTATCTGTATCTTTTTGGATTTCTATAGAGCGTAGTCCTTGAACTATAATCTGTAACATTGCAGATAATGTACTTGGCCCAACGATAGTTACCTTCTTTTCCACCGCTGCATATTGCATTAAGTTACGCCCGCTAACACCGGTCAAACCGACTTTATTAGCCAGCAAATCATAGTAAATCGCCTCGCTGGGGATGAACATCAGCGCTTGGTCCAAGGTGCCTTTGTTGGTTTTGATATATTTGGAGGTTTCGTCAATCCGGCGTTTTAAATCTTCTTTAAAGGCCCGCTCCAACGCTGGTTTTTCTTCAGTCTTGGCCTCAACCAGCCGGTTGTAATTTTCTAAGCTAAATTTACTATCTATCGGCAACAGTTTGTCATCCAGCATTACCACCGCATCCACCACTACGTCGCCTAGTTTGTACTGTAGATGAAAAGCCCCGGGTGGGAGGGTATTTTTAAGAATTTGTTCCAAATAATATTCGCCCAAAACACCTCTTTGCTTAGGATTTTGCAAAACGTTCTGCAGAGTTTTAAGTTCGGCCGCCACGTCACCCACGCTTTTGTTGGTACGATCTAGCTCCGTGAGTTTTTCGGTAACATCTTGATAATTTTGGCGCTAGCTTGGAACTGCTGGGCCATTTGTTTATTACTAGTACCAAGCTGTTCGGTCAGCTGTTTTTGCAAGCCTTGCTGGAGTTGGCCCATTGATTTGGTCAGTTCAACCATGTCGGCCTTAAGCAGCATGGTCGCATCGCTACTATTGCCTACCGGCCGCAAAACCTTCCAAACCAAAAACACTGCCAGCGCAACAACCAACAATCCCACAACAATAATCACCGCTAACATAGCGATATCCCCTTCTTTTACTAATTTGGATAAAGAAGCGGGGATCAACCGCTCCTTTGTTTTTGGAGGGTGTGCTCTTTATCGATAGCTGTCAGCGACTAGTGTCGCCTCGGCACTTCTCAGTCGAGCACTTTTTCCAAGAACCCACACCATAATTATCATATAGTTCTAACGGCCAGTGACTTCATGCAATGCGGTGTAGCCGTGAAGTTTAAATTTCTCCAATTTCACTTTAGGTGCGTAATAATTGTATCAAATTAAGCGAAACGGGTGACGAAAAAAATAAATATTGTACCTATAACAGTTAGACCTATTGTTAGCCGGGATGAACCTCGGCTATGAGCCTGAGGCAGAATGTCGCTGGCCCCTATATAAAGCAGGAAGCCAGCGAAAAAGCCAAGATAGATACCAAGGATGCTTTCTGAAAGAGTGAACAGCAACGTTGACAGTCCTCCAAGAATGGGCATAACTGACGCAATAAATAACATTCTTTTGGCGGTTTTTATTTTATTCTGGTGATGCAACATAACGTTAGTGGTATTAAAACCATCGGCGAACCGATGACCGATAACGGCGATAGCCACAGCCACTCCTACTGATGTGTTAACCTGAAAAGCCAATCCGATGCTCACTCCGTCTAGCAGGCTATGCCCAGATAAGGCTACCGCACCCGCTACCCCCACATGTGGGTGCTGATGAGGCCCGTACTTATTTTCAACCGCATGGTGTATAAGGATAGACTTCTCGATTATATGGAACAGTAAAAAACCGCTTACCAAGGCAATCATTGGCCAAATGGGATCGAGTCCCGTGTTACGGCTGATATCGAAAATTTCTGGCAATAGATCGAAGGCTACCAAGCCCAAAATCACTCCGGCAGTAAAACCAAGAGCCAGATTAAGTCGGTTCCGGCTTTTGAAGGCTAGATAGCCTCCGCCCAGTGCTGCAATAGCCGCTGCAAGGGATGAAAGAAATATTATCATTATGCAATTGTAGGTGCATTTAGATTATATTTGCAAATCTGTCGCAATAATTTATACTTTTGCTATAAGATCATCTAAAATGCAGCACAGCACACTAAAAGCGATCTTGAAGAAAAACGGCTCCAGCCTGACCCGCACCCGCAGGCTAATCTTCGATTTACTGGATGGCCAAGACCCTCAAAGTATGCAGGTATTAATTAGCCGCGCAGCTGGACAGCTAGATCGGGCCACCATATATAGGACCATCGAACTTTTTGAAAGACTGGGCATTGTCCACCGCCTTAATATCGGCTGGAAATACAAGATTGAGCTTAGTGATGTGTTTACCGGCCACCATCATCATCTGCACTGTAGCAAGTGCGGTAAAATTCTAGATTTACCGTCCAATCCGATGCTAGAAACTATGATCGATACACTGGCTACTAAAGCAGAATTCGCCCCGCGAAACCATATACTGGAAATATACGGACTTTGCCCAGCTTGCAAACAGGCTGGCTCCAAGTAATTAATACTTAAACACCTGCGGCTAAGTCTGGTTTAACTTTCTGATTCCGTACCACTAAAAGAGCGACTATTGCCGCGACTATCGCTAGACCAACGCCGACACGCAAGCCATCGTGGTACCCATGCACCTGAGCTACTGGTGCAGCTACACGTGAGGCTATATCAGACTTGAATGTCGAGGCAAAAACAGCCGACAAGATTGCCAGGCCGATGGCCCCGCCCACCTGCTGGCTAGTATTAAGTACTCCTGACGCAAGCCCAGAAAAATGTTTGGGTACGCCGGAAGTAGCTGCCAAAGTCATTGCTATGAACGAAAAGCCCATACCAAGAGCACACACGGCAAGACCTGGGAACACGTCGTGCATATAACTGCCGTTAACTCGTATGTTACTTAACAAGAACAGCCCGACGGCCAGTACAATCGGCCCGCTTACCAGAAACGGTTTATGGCCAGTTTTGGCGATTACGTTAGAAACCACACCCGAGACTATACCGATAATAAAGGTTACCGGTAAAAAGGCTAAACCCGTTTTAACGGGGCTATAGTTCAAAACCGTCTGAAGGTACAAGGTTATGAAGAAGAACATTGAGAACAATGTGCAGGCTATAGCCAATGCCGTCAGGTTACCACCCGAGACATTGTGGATTTTGAATAGGCCCAGCGGCATCAAGGGTTGTTTTGTGCGCGATTCATTGTAGACAAAGGCAATAAGCAGTATCGCGCTGGCGACCAGAAACGTTACAACCGTTTGGGAGCCCCAGCCATCAGCTGGCGCCTTAGAGAGGCCGTAGACCAAAGCCATCAAACCGGCAGTTGCGGTAACGGCGCCAGGTAGGTCCAACTCTTTCTTCTTAAGCTCTTCACCTGCGTGATGAGGCAATAGCTGTGAGGCAGCCAAGACGACAAGTATGCCAATCGGTACATTGACAAAAAAGTTCCATCGCCAGTCCAAGTACTGAGTAAGTACGCCTCCCAGTAGCACCCCTACCGCTGCACCACCCGCGGACACAGCAGCCCATACGCCAAGCGCGGTTGCGGTCTTTACCCTCTTTAAATTCAGTCAATACTAAGGAAAGAGCAACTGGAGACATAAATGCTGCCGCTAGACCCTGTATAGCTCTGGTAACTATTAACATGGTGTCAGATCGGGAAAAACCGCAAGCCAAAGAAGCCAAAGCGAACATACCAACCGAAATCATAAACAGCCAGCGTCGGCCGTAAAGATCAGCCGCTCGTCCACCGAACAATAAGAAACCGCCGAAAGTCAGCGTATAAGCTGTAACAACCCATTGCAGATCGTTAGGAGCAAAATTTAAATCACTGCTGATTGATGGCAAGGCGACATTAACGATAGCGATATCCAGCACCACCATGAACTGGGCTAGTGTGAGTAATGCTAGTACTACCCATTTATTACCTGAGTGTTTGGATATTTTTTTCGCCATAACCCTCCTTACTGTTTATCCTGCTGCTGTTAGCTGGCTAAGCTAAAAACATTAATTCAAGCTTTGATTATAGACGAGTTGCGCCAAGCAACAATACCAATCTATACTGAAAGCCAATGAGTACGCTTACCAAAAGCACTATCGAGCACGTAAACGAGCCAAAAAAACAAAAAGTATTAATTCTTGGCGGTGGGTTTGGAGGTATAAAAACCGCGCTACAGCTAAGCTCTAACAACTACGATATAAGCCTTATCTCCGATCAATCAAATTTCCGCTACTACCCCACCCTTTACAAAACAGCCACTGGCGGTAATCAGAACGCTTCCATAATACCGTTACAAGAAATCTTTAAGGATAAACCTGTCGATATAATTTTAGACAGCGCCAAAAATCTTAATCGAACCAACAAGTCCGTGACCTGTGCTTCCAGCAAAAGTTATGAGTACGACATCTTGGTAGTAGCCCTGGGCGTGTATACCAACTTCTTCGGTATCAAAGGACTGGAAAAATATGCTTATGGGATAAAGACGCTGGATGAAGCTAGCGCTCTGCGTGACCATATTCACAAGCAACTCGTGGACGATGGACAGCCTGATCTTAATTATGTTGTCATTGGTGGTGGTGCCAGCGGCGTGGAACTGGCCGGTGCCCTGCCCGGCTATATCAAGCACATCATGAAGCGCCACGGGCTAAAAGAGCGTAGCCTGAACATCGAACTCGTCGAAGCGGCCCCGCGGCTGGTGCCGCGGATGTCAGTCAGATATTCCCGTTTAATTGCCCGCCGCCTCCGTAAACTGGGGATTAAACTTTACTTGAAGCAGACCGTGCAGGCAGAAACAGCCGAAGCCCTGACAGTCAGCGGGCAGTCCATTAAAAGTCACTGTGTAATATGGACCGCCGGTGTGACTAATCACCCGTTCTTAAAAGATAACCAATTCAGCTTAAACGACCGCGGCAAAGCGGCGGTCGACGAATATTTACAGGCTGAGGATAGCATTTATGTCATCGGTGATAACGCCGAGACCCAATATTCCGGTATGGCCCAGACCGCCTTGCACGACGCGGTGTATGTTGCCGACAATTTGAAGCGCCATTCCAGTGGTAAAACACCGAAGCCATACCAAGCCAAAAAACCGGTTTACGTGATATCAGTCGGACCGCGCTGGGCAGCGGTTTCATGGGGCAAATTCCAGTTTTACGGAGTCCTGGGCTGGGCTTTGCGCCAAGCTGCAGACTTGAGAGCCTACCACGACCTGGAACCCTGGTGGAAAGCCTCAAAACACTGGATGGCCGACAGTGAAAGCCAGGAAGTCTGCTCGCTTTGTAACCCCAAATAAAGCCAGGGGTTATCCCGTTGTATAATTAAATCAGGAAGGTATTTGTCGCTATGGATATTGAAGCTCATGCCCTGATAACCATCCCTTACGACGACACTGGGATACCGGCATATCTGGCCGCTAAGCCTGGCCAGGCAGTCCGCCCCGGATTGATATTGATACATGAAGTTTGGGGACTGGATAGTCACATCAAAGACGTGGCTAACCGCTTGTGCGAGGAAGGATACGAAGTTATAGCCCCTGACCTGCTGGCTGGCACGGACGCCGCCGAAGTAGTCAAACCGGAGCTGGCTAAAGCGATGTTCGACCCCGAAGAAAGAGCCAATCGCCAAGTAGAACTAAGAGCTATGATGACGCCCTTTGGCTCTCCATACTTTGCCGAGCAAACGATCGCCAAACTGCAGGGTTGTTTTGAGTACCTGGTTAAAAAACCGATCATAGCCAAGATTGGAGTAATGGGCTTT
>PFEG01000060.1:0-240 GCA_002793885.1 Candidatus Saccharibacteria bacterium CG10_big_fil_rev_8_21_14_0_10_47_8 | reverse complement strand
TACAGCTTTAATATGGCTATCAATCAAAGCAAGCTAGCCGGAGCTGTTGCTTTTTACGGGCATGCCGACCACTCTGATGAGGAGATAAGCAAGATAAACTGCCCGGTATTAGCTTTTTACGGAGACCAGGACACAAGTTTGACCGACAAACTACCACAGCTAAAATCACAAATGGAAAAAGCCGGTAAAGATTTTAAATTTAAGATTTATCCCGGCGCCAAACACGCATTTTTTAATAAT
>PFEG01000034.1 GCA_002793885.1 Candidatus Saccharibacteria bacterium CG10_big_fil_rev_8_21_14_0_10_47_8 | reverse complement strand
AACTAACTGAAGCCGGCATCCTAAAACACTGACGGATTTACCATTGATCATTGAACATAGATCATTGATTTAACATTGACCATTTTTTCATTGAAACTACTGCAGCTAATAATGATAAATGTTACCTGATCAATTAATGTAAAATGCCAGATGTAAAATGATAGGTAACAGAGCTCACCGGCAGTTTTCTATGTTATAGTTAGTTTCGAAAGAGAGCACTGTTTTTTTTATGTTCACAACCATAATTGTCCAACCAATTTTTAATTTGCTGGTTCTTATTTATGCCCTTATCCCGGGGCATAATTTCGGTTTGGCAATTATAATCTTTACGGTTTTGGTCAGGCTGCTTATGTGGCCGTTGGTTAAAAAACAGCTTAACCATGCCAAAGCCATGCGTGAGCTTCAGCCGGAAATTAAGAAGATCAAACTCGCTAGCAAGGGTGATCGGCAAAAAGCGTCCGCTATGACCATGGCGCTTTATAAAGAGCGAGAGGTCAACCCGTTCGCATCACTTGGTATCGTGCTTGTGCAGCTACCGGTTCTAATTGGTCTGTACATCGGCCTAACCAAGTTAATAAATGACCCAAAACAGATTATCGATTTATCGTACCCGATTTTGCACAACTTAAGTTGGATGCAAGCCGTGGCGGATGATATCAGCAAGTTTGATAATACTTTATTTGGAGCGGTGGACCTTACTCGGCCGGCATCAGGAGCCGCCGGGCTTTACTGGCCGGCGGTTTTGATAGTTGCGGCCAGCGCGGTATCGCAGTTTTTGCAAAGCCGCCAACTGATGCCGACCAGCAAAGACTCCCGCAGTCTGCGTAAAATCCTGAAAGATGCCGGTAGGGGCAATAGTGCCGACCAGCAAGAGGTTAATGCAGCCGTTGGCCGGACCAGCATGTTTCTTATTCCGGCCTTCGTTTTTATATTTGGCCTGCAGCTAGCTTCGGCCCTGCCGCTTTATTGGTTGGTCAGCAGCCTATTCGCTTATATCCAACAATCGATTATCTTAAAAGAAGATGCCGCTGAAGCCGACGCGAGCGTAGGAATAGATAGCCCATCGGATTCTGAAACGGCGGATAAACCAACCCGCAAGAAGCCTCAAAATAAAAAGCGCGCTTCAACCAAACCTAAAAAGAAGAGGAAGCGGAGAAAGTAAATGAGCCTTAAAAAACCACGACAAGCGGATTTGGATGCGGGAAAAGGAGACGGTGGGGTGGATAGCACTTCCAACAGTCCGCAATTGGATGAAGTGCAAGGCGCAGGCGAGCAGGTTGCCGCGGTGCGGGCTGCTGGTAATGATTCGATGGAAGAAGCGATCCTATACGCCAAAAAATATTTAGAGGACTTGCTGTCCTTTTTTGGTTTAAACACCGATGTACGGGCAACTTCCGAGGATGAGGAGGTAATCGAACTTAATATCCCCTCAACGCACCTTAATGGCTTTTTAATCGGTCAGCGGGGCGATACGGTCCGTTCGCTGCAGTATGTAATCAGTATGGCGCTCCGCAACCAAAACTATTCCCATACCCGGGTGAACGTAGACGTAGCAGACTACAAGAAAAACCGGGCCGATCGTCTGGCCAAACAAGCCGAGATTTGGTTCAAACAGGTCCAAGAGAGCGGGCAGCCTAAGGACCTGGAGCCGATGAGCGCTGCCGACCGCAGGGTGGTGCACAAGGCGGCTAGCGACTATGGTCTGGAAACCGAATCAGTGGGCGAAGGACGGGACCGCCACATAGTCCTAAAACCGGGTTCGTAGTCAAAAATACTAATGCTTGTATTTATCTTTTATTCTTTTATAATTTAGACATAAAAGGGGAGAGGGTAGATGGAATTATCACGTGGCACAGGGCCGGAGAGACCTAGAATTTCACTAGAGTATTCCCTAGAATGGGCGGAAGAGCTTAATCGAAAATTTGAAGGTACGAAGGTTGGATTGGTTGCTACTAGTTGGCTCGAGGAGCCAAGTTTTGGTCCAGTCCCGGTTCAAAATTTCTACGAACGAATGTCAGTAGGCGGTCAGGCCTTAAAAGGCGAGTTTATCGGTATAGGTTGTTTAGAGATGCCCAGGTACGGAGACAGTGAAGCTTTGCCAGTAGTCTCAATGCGTAACGCCAGCCTTTTAAGGCCCGACGGAACTACTATAGGTTCAGCCGAAGCCAACCGCCTGGTAGTGGTAAGGTTTGGCGAAATTACAGGCCCATTAGAATTCGACTTAATGCCAGAAACCGAACTTGCAGAAATTGCTTAACTAGTCAAGTATTAAATTGACGACTATTAACTAGCGACTGAGGACTTCGCGGTATATCGCGAGAGTTTGTTTGGCCATCCGTTGCCACGAGTATTTACCGGCTTGTTTTTTACCGGCTACGATCAACTTTTTACGCAACTTCTGATTATCTAACATCTCGCTCATTTTGGCTGCCATATCGTTCATATCTAGTGGATCAAAGTAAATCGCTGCGTTCCCGTAAATTTCTGGCAAGCATGTTGCGTTGCTACTTGCTACCGGTGCGCCGTGAACCATGGCTTCCAGTCCAGGTAAACCAAAGCCCTCGCTCAAAGATGGGAAAACATAGACAGCCGTATTTTCGTATAACCAGCGCAGCTGGCCTTCACTAACAAAGCCCGTAAAATAGACGTTTTTTACTCCGTTTTTTTTAACATATTGTTCATGCTGGGCGTATAGAGCATCCTTTTTACCGGCTAACACTAGGTATAGCTCGGGCTGGGTTTTTTGGAGGATAGCGAAAGCATCAATAAGCCTTCGTAGATTTTTATGAGGCTGAGGCCTACCTAAGTACATAATAAATTGCTTACCAGCCAGTTGTTTAAGTGGTTCGGGCTTGTCGGTAATTAAATCAGCCGCCTCATGAGTAACATGGATTTTAGCAGGGTTAACTTTTGTGAACCGCGCGATATCATCTTTTACATATTGGCTGCCGGTAATTATTTTTATAGACTTACGGGCAACTCTTTTTATGACTCGCCTGTAGATGATCTGTTTAACATAAAATACCAGATGGTTTTTGGCCGGATTATAAAACCTCGCGGTGGTAAGATCATGAATCGTAGTTACGGTTTTACCGGAATATAGTATCGGCTGCTGAGTCATAGTAAAGTGCACCAAATCGGGCTTAAGAGCATTAATCTGCCGCCTCAAACCCAGCTGCTCGCCAAATGTAAATTCTTTATAAGGACAAATTACCTTGGAAAAGTTTGGGTTTACAGGATTTACAGGGTGCCACCCTGTAAAATCTTTTGGCTTGAGCAGCACCACGTAATCGTTAATCTCATCAATCTGCTGCAAATAGTAGAGCAACCGTTCGACATAACGTCCGGTACTGGTTCTAAGCTCCCTAGCGTCAATTAATATTCGTCTCATAAGTCACTTTTAGGTTATTTGTAAACTTGGTTGTGAGAACCGATGTCGAGAAGGATGCAGGTATCGTCAACAACTTTATAAACAACTCGCACATCACTGGCTACCGAAAATGCTCTCTTACCAGTCAGTTTGCCGCTCAAAGCGTGGTCGTAAATTGGGTAGTCGCTCACTCCTTCAATGAACAGCAATAGCCTTTTTTCGAATTGCTTAACTAGCTTAGGATCGGGGTTGACACGGGCCTGGAAATTTTTTTCAAAACGCTTGTGGCGCTCGATCTTTCTCACGCTCTCAAGTCTTTCATAAACTCCTCAACCGTTGCGAAGGTCTCTAGCTTACCGGCCTTGTGGTCACGCTCGGCTTCCTCTGCCCAGCGGTTCAGGCGGGCAGCGGCTTCGTCGCTAGGCTCGCCCCAATCATCAACCCCAAAGTTAAGTTGGCGGCCTTCTTTCACAGCTTTAGCCCAGACTCGGATGTAAGCCTGAACGGAATCAAAGCCAAGGCTCTGGGCACGTTTTTTTAGACCAGCCAGGTCATCCTTATCAATGGGGACCTGCAATTTAGTAAAATTCTTATTCATAGTACCAAAATAGTACCAAAATAGTATTTTGATGTCAAGCATTCAGTAAGCTTATCTATGTAGCGGCCGGTACTGGTTCTAAGCTCCCGAGCGTCAATAACTATTTTCATACTTAAGCTTTACCTTTGAGTTTCCACCATCGGCTGCGTAGAGCCCGTAGCTTGGATGCGTTGGGCGGGAGGTCGTAAGTTAACATTGAGGCTATATAAGCAACCGATACAGCACGTCTGTTTCTTATGACGTGCCTCTCCATAGTTTTCTTAGGTATCA
Source organism: Candidatus Saccharibacteria bacterium CG10_big_fil_rev_8_21_14_0_10_47_8 (assembly GCA_002793885.1). Taxonomy (GTDB): domain Bacteria; phylum Patescibacteriota; class Saccharimonadia; order Saccharimonadales; family UBA10212; genus 21-14-0-10-47-8-A. The sequence goes on along the minus strand of PFEG01000034.1, from coordinate 3,536 downwards.
AAAGTATAAAGTGTCCCAGACCTTTCATGGCTGCTATGCCCTGCCCACGCTTCACAGCGCTAAAGAAGATGCCCCAGTAAGCCAGATTAAACCGGGGGAGCATTCGGGGCATTAGCTGCCAAGGAACATTTTTCCAAAATAACATTGGCAGGTTTTTCATTGTATGGTAGACAGTAAAATCTTTTATACGGCTGCTTGTAGCTCCAATCTTATGATAGGCTTTGGCGCGCGGCTCATATGCTACCTTCCATCCAGCTAGCTGTGCTCGGAAACTAATGTCTACATCTTCGTTGTATGCAAAAAAGTCCTCGTCAAACAAGCCGATTTCTTTTAACATCTTAACCCTGTATAAGCTGGCTCCACCCGATGCGCCGAAAATATTTATATCTTGGTCGTAGATATCGCCAACCTCTTCCCCTCGTCCGCGAGGATACGGGAGTCCCCAAGTGGTGTACTGATCGCCAGTACTATCGAGATGTTTTTTATCAATACTCATAATTTTACTTGTGACAATGCCGGTTCTAGATATTTTATCCATTTGTTGAACTAGGTTCTTTAGCCAGTCTTTATCGGCAACGGCGTCATTATTGAAAAGTGCCACATAGTCCGAGCCCAGTTTTATGGCTTGTTTTATGCCGGCGTTTACTCCCCCGGCAAAGCCGCGATTTTCAGGCAGACGTATTATTTCAACATCAGGATACTTCTTGTTAAGAAGGTTAACAGAGCTATCCTGCGAACCGTTATCCACCACGATAATGTGCGCACTTAAAGACTGTGCTTGCAGTGAATCCAGGCACGAGGGTAAATTATCGGCCCCATTCCAATTTGGTATGACTATGCTTACCTTCTGCATCGACTAAAGTATTCCTTTTCCTCTATAATACTCTACTAGTTACCTATGATTAGACATGTATTTTCAAAGAAAAACCGTGCGCTACTAGCAGAGTTAGTACGTACTGATTTTAAATTACGCTACCAAGGCTCAGCTTTAGGTTACGCTTGGTCGTTGTTGCGACCATTGTTGCTATTCATAATCTTGTATTTAGTATTTGCCAAATTTCTGAAGCTGGGTACAGAGGTTCCTCACTTCCCAGTATACTTACTGCTGGGTATAGTTATTTGGAACTTCTTTAACGAAATGACGGTCCAAAGCTTGGGTTCCATCGTGGGCAGGGGCGATCTTATCCGCAAAATTCGCATCCCGCGTTGGATAATCGTGCTTTCCACTAGTATCTCAACACTTATAAACCTTTTCCTAAATCTTTTAGTAGTAGTAGTTTTCCTATTTATAAATCACGTGGATTTACTTCGAACTACTCTGTGGTTACCGCTCATATTGCTTGAAGTGTATATTTTTGCACTGGGCTTATCGTTGTTTTTATCAGCAGCCTACGTTAAATATCGCGATGTTAACTATATATGGGAAGTCATTTTACAGGCCGGGTTTTACCTTACGCCTATCTTATATCCTCTGGCTCTCATTACTAACGTAACTTTTCAGAAATTAATTATGCTCAATCCTATGAGCCAAGCCATTCAGGATATTCGGTATGCTGCTGTAACACATCAATCCCGCACAATATATCAGGTCTTTGAAGGCGGCTGGTATAAATTTATACCATTTATTATCGTTGTGTTAGTTTTTTTGATCGGGCTTACATATTTCCGCAAGGAATCTAAATATTTTGCGGAGAATATTTAGATGGATGATATTGCAATTGGGGTTGATAATGTTAGCAAGTTATTTAAACTACCGCACGAAAAAAATGCTTCGATAAAATCCTCGACCATAAACTTTTATAAACGTAATAAATCTTACGAGTTACAGCAAGCTCTTAAAGATATATCTTTTGAAGTTAAAAAAGGTGAATTTTTTGGAATAGTTGGACGCAATGGCAGCGGCAAAAGTACACTTTTGAAGATATTGGCAGGTATATATTCTCCCACCAGAGGTAGCATTAGTGTTAATGGTACACTGACTCCTTTTATAGAACTCGGTGTGGGCTTCAACCCTGAATTAACAGGGCGGGAGAATGTGTACCTAAATGGTGCCCTGCTTGGCTTTAGCCGTAAAGAAATGCAGGCTATGTACGACGACATCGTTGAATTTGCCGAGCTTGAAAAATTTATGGATCAGAAACTAAAGAATTACTCGTCGGGTATGCAGGTCCGGTTAGCATTTTCTATTGCCATACGCGCCCAAAGCGATATTCTACTGATTGATGAGGTGCTAGCAGTAGGGGACGCTATTTTCCAGAAAAAATGCTATGACTATTTCAAGGAGCTAAAGAAAAACAAACGAACAGTTATTTTTGTTAGCCATGACACCACCGCTTTGCAGGAATATTGCGATAGGGGGATACTGCTTGACGGCGGCGAATTAGTTGAAAAGGGTAAAATCGGACGTGTAGCTAGGGACTATATTGACCTACTTAACGCCAGTGAAGAAAAGGCAGAAAAAAAGAAAGAAGACATTGTTAATCAAGATAAAAAACAAGAACCCCCAAAGCGTTGGGGTACGAGGGACATTGAAGTTATAAGCGCAGAGACACTCGATAGTAGAGAGTTTAGCCAGAAAAAGATTTTTACTGACCGTGATAAAAGTATCACGCTGAGGGTGATCTATCGAGCCAAAGAGAAAAAGGACAGCCCAGTTTATGGGATAACAATATATGATTCAGCCGGCGAAAATATTTTCCAATCAAATTCTATGTGGCTTAGGGAACAGACATCTGAAATCACCCCTGGCTTAGAGGTAGAGGTCATTTGGGACATCCCCAATATTTTTAACAGCGGTTCGTTTACTGCTTCACCGGCTGTTGCCGATAAGGCGGGTTCAGTTATTTATGATTGGCGGGATGAACTAGCGACCTTCAAGGTTAGAAAAACGCTTCAGTCTGCAGCTTTTGCGAACGTTGCGCACACCATGCGCATTAAGAACAAAGGTGAAAACAATGACTGACCCACCCGGAGAAGCTAAGAAGTCTATCGAAGACACGGGCGAAAGAATGGTACCCGACTATCATAAGGGCAGCATGATGTATGCCGAGCACATGGTTCGTTATCAAGCGGCGGGATCGTTGGTCAAAGATAAAGTAGTTCTGGATATAGCTTGTGGCTCGGGCTACGGCAGCAGCATTTTAGCACGGCAGGCTGCACGTGTAATGGGGGTGGATTTAAGCGAACCGGCTATCGAATATGCCCAACAAAACTATGGAGCAGCTAATATAGGGTTTAGAGTAGGTGATGCTACCGACATACCAATCGGGGATGAATCTGTGGATGTAGTCGTCAGTTTTGAGACGATTGAGCACATACCAGATTACAAAAAGTTCTTAAAAGAAGTACGGCGAGTGCTTAAAGCCGAGGGCCTTTTTATAGTGTCTACTCCCAACGATAAAGAGTTCCCCGAGGGAGCTGACTTTCATGCTCATGAGTTTAAACAAGAGGAGCTCGAGGCACTACTACGCCAACACTTTGAAAACACTAGGACCTACTATCAATCGACCTGGCTCTACAATGCTCTAATGGATGAA
>PFEG01000026.1:552-8200 GCA_002793885.1 Candidatus Saccharibacteria bacterium CG10_big_fil_rev_8_21_14_0_10_47_8 | reverse complement strand
CCCAGCAATAGTAGCACCGCCAGCTTGAGCTACTATACCAACCGCGCTAATACGAGTTTTAGCCTGTGTAGCGTGTCAGCTCCAGCCGCAACCACAACCTACCTTTTTGATTACGTCGTGTTCGACTAGTCAAACAGTTTGTAGTTTTTAGTTCATAGTTTGTAGGCTGGAAGATAAATCTAAAAACTAAAACCCGTAAACTATAACCTCTTTTTTTGATTATACGTCCAAAAAGATAGTGACCTGATTGGTCTTAACATGCATAACACCGTGACTGATAGGCAGGTTAAAGTCCGGTTTTTGAGGTACGCGCACGTTCACCGTACAAGCTTTTAAAAGACTCATAAAATTTTTGTGGCCCGGTAAAATATCAAACGGCCCAGTATCATTAACCGCGCTTAGACTAATTGCCAACCCATCAAAATACGTTTTAAAGGGCGAGTAAACCTTTACCGTCATTGTGGAATCCTGCCTGGCCACTAGCCGATAATTTCCTCTACGCCTTTTAGGGTTGCTTCGCGTTCCACGAATTCACCTTTTTGGTTCGTGAAAGCCTCGGTGACGAACATCGGTTGTGAAAAGAACTGAATCAACCGTTTAGCCTTAGCGAAATCGGCGCGATCGTTGGGATTAAGCTCATTCTCGCCGATAATAGCTATTATGCTCCGCAGTGATTCGTGTTTTTGAAGCAAAGCCTGCACCCGAACGCTCAAATTATAGTGCCGCTGGCCCACCACATCAGCGCTAAGCAAAGACGAACTAGTACGGATAAGGTCCACTGCCGGGCGGATGCCTTGCTCGGCAACTTTACGGCTTAGAACAATTGTGCCGTCCAGCTCATGCTGGATCATTTGCACAGCCGGGTCGCTCAGGTCGTCAGCCGGCACATAGATAGTTTGAACAGACGTAATCGAGCCGTTGTCGTTGGAACTTAGACGGTCTTGGAGCAGCTTAACGTCACTGAAAATCGTTGGTTCATAGCCGCCTTCACTGGGAATTTGTTCCAAAATGGTAGACAGCTCGTTACGGGCTTGAACGTAGCGGTACATATTATCAGCAAAGAACAGGATATCTTTTTTCTCTTGGTCTCGGAAGTATTCAGCTCCGGCTACCGCCGATAGGCCCACTAGTACCCGTTGTACCGGGTTTTGATCCATCTGTCCAAAAAACATACAGGTGCTGCCTAGCAAATTGCGCTCTTTGAGTGTCTCGTAAAGTTCATGGCCCTCACGGATACGCTCGCCAATCCCAGTAAAGAAACTCAAGCCCTGCCCGCTTTTAGCAACATTATGAATAAGCTCCATGGTCAGAACGGTTTTTCCAACGCCGGCGCCGCCGATAATACCAATCTTGCGGCCTTTTATGAACGGCGTGAAAAAATCTATGACTTTTATACCTGTTTCTAGGACCTCTGGCTTGCTAGATGAAAACGATGTGCTTCGCGAGGGGATTTGCATAATGTTTTTAAAAGCTAAATCGGGGCCATTCGGCATAGGCAAGCCGTCCAGAGGCCGGCCTAGAGCGTCAAAAATCCGGCCGATAGTCTGCCCTCCTACCGGAACTTCTATGCCCCGGCCGGTCCGATCAACCGCCATATTTTTTTCCATGGCGCGGTCACCTAAAATATTCAGGCATACCGCCAGGTTATTATCTTGCAGATGATTCACCAAAAGTAGAGCCTTGGACTGATTGCGAGCCACTAAAAGTTCGCCGATTTCAGGGCCGTTATCATCAAACTGAACTACAACCACCAAGTCTCGAACCGACCTGATTGAGCCTGTAGCTAATGTGCTCATCCCGTTAGACCTCCAAAAGACCCACGCAAGCTACCAGACGGCTGAAGCAAGCAATTATTAACCAATAATTGGAAGTTAAGCGGAGTCTAATGGGACTCATATACTTCCCTCGCGCAGGCCGTTCATTACCTCTTTAAGACGCTCATCTTTTAGATGTCGTTTGGCCTGGTTATAAAGCACAGTAGCGTCGCTAAAGGACTCGTTGGCTTTATCGCTGGCCATAGTCATGGCCCGAAAACGGCTGGCATATTGGGCCAGTTTAGACTCCAAAATAACCTCGCTTAGCGTAATCTGCATCATCGAACGCTCTAGGTGGTCCACCACAGCATAGGTGCTCGGCTCAAAAATATAGTTCTGCTCGCTGATTACCTCATCTGGCTTAGCAATCGCCTTGCCACGGTCCATTACCGCATTAGCCAGCTTAAGCTCACTGATAACTTGGTCCATCAGTGAAATATATTGTTGGTAATAGACCTTGGTGGAGACATAGTTTAAAACTTCTTTTACTATCGGGGTAACATTAATATTGTTGTTACGCTCAGGCATTTTAAAGTTACGCACGTAAAAAACTCCGTTTTGGACCAGTTGGATGGCTCCATGGTGGCCAATTACGATAATATCGTTACGATCCGGCCTGTAGTACTGGAGGGCCTTTTTAATCAGCCGCTCATCCAAATCACCGCTAAAGCTGCCCTCTGAGGTTACAAATATAAGTAGCTCTTTGTTGACTGGATTAGCTACTGACTGGCCACGGCCAAAATGAAAAAGCTCGTCTACTCGGATTTGATTATAAATGCCCCAAAGCTCGGCAAAAAATTTGGCCGAACGCTGCGTTTGGTCTTTGACCTGCGCGATACGCATGCTGGCGATGCCCTCAAAAGCCTCGGTTAACTCCACCATCGTTGACATGGTGTCACGTTCACGCGAGATATCGGCTAACTGCCTCATGTGCTAGCCTCCTTCGAAGCCGTCGGCACAGCCACGACAGCCGGCGCTGTTACCTCTTTATTAAGCTCAGCCAAAACGCCATCGTAATCACTGTCGGTTTTAACCAGTTTGGCGGTTTTACCGACCAAATCTTTTAGCTTGGCTACGTCCAGGTTATCGACGTTCTTTTCATCAAGCAGAATGTCCAGCATCAACTGCTGAGCTAGTAGGCTATAAGTTTCCCCCGGCGTCTGGGTCAGAAGCTGATTTAGCTTTTGGCCATGCGATAGCTGTTTCTGGGAAGTAATTGCCAGTTCTGAACCAAATCTGGCAAACTGCTGAGCTTGAGCATAGGTTGCCATCAGTTTGAAGAGTTTGCTGTTCTGGGCCTTCTGACGGTTGTTATGGCCACGTCCGCCAACACGGGTGACACTCAACCCAACACTTAAGGCCGGGCGCAACCCAGAGCGAAAGATATCCATATCCAAAATCCACTGTCCATCGGTTATAGACATAACGTTGGTTGGCAAGTAGGCCGTTATGTCGCCGCCGTCAGCCATAACAATCGGTATGGCCGTTAGATTTTTTTGATTTTTCTTCAGCCGGCCGGCGCGTTCTAGCAAAGAAGAATGGGCATGAAACATGTCGCCAGGATAGCTATCACGGCCTGGGCTAACACCAGATAACAGAGATATTTCCCGATGGGCGTGGGCGTGAGCCGTCAAGTCATCATAAATAATCACACAATCCTGGCCGGCCATCTGCCAAAGATACTCGCCCATAGCGCAGCCCACGTAAGGCGCTAGGTAACTCATCACCAACGACTCAAAAACTGTCGAAACAATAACGATGGTTTTGTCCATGGATCCGTTTTCAGCCAGCCGGGTAAGAAGAGTGTCCACGTCGTTACGCCTCTTGGCAACCATCACATATATCACCACTTGGTCAGTATCTCGCTGATTGATGGCGATTTGGGTAGCCAGCGTCGATTTGCCAGATTTGCTGTCGCCAAGCAGCGCTAAGCGTTGGCCCCTTACAATTGGGAATAAAGCGTCAAGCACAGTAACTCCGGTTTCCAATTGTTTGTTTAGTAACTCCCGTTCATAGATAGGCGGTGCGGAGTTAAAAATTGGCCAGCTAACATCCGCGGCGATTGCTCCCCTGCCATCAAGGGGATCACCGGAAACAGAGATTACCCGGCCTACAAAATCCTTGCCAACTCTAGTGACTAAATCATTGTATTGAACAACTGCCACCATGCCAACTCTAAGCTGAGCGACGCCTATATGCAGCACAATAACCCTATCCTCCAGGATGTGCTGCACAAAACCCTTGCTGCCGTTCTCAAATACCACCAACGAGTGCACGCTTACCGGTTGCAGCCCGCGCACGGTAACTAAAAAGCTATTAACGGCTACAACTTCACCAACCGGGTTACCGGCGTCAACAAACTGCTGAAAATGCTGCTGTGCTTCAGCCACGGGCTGCTCCAGCTATTAGCTCTACCAAATAGTTTTCCTGTTTCTGCAAATAGGAGCGCATGCTTAAATCGAAAACTTTACTAGGCGTCCTAAGCACACAACCAGCAGCTATATTCGGCTGCAATCCAACCTGTAGCAAAGTTTGGGGGTGGATATTGCCACGCATCCAAACCAGGATGGTCTCTAGGGCTTTGGTAGACGGTTCGGAGGCAAAGCTGATGTGCAGTAGTGGCGCGTGGCCCAACACGTCATTAAGCATTCTGGCCAGTTCCTTGCGATTAGATTCTTCTAGCAAGTTAAAATGGTTTTCCTGTGCTAGCTGAGTCAGTAGGCGTGTTAACCTGGGTGGCTGCATGGGCGTACCGCTTTTGCGAGCCACCGCGGCTACAAAAAAATCAGCTAGAGCGTTGAGCTCGCGCAAAACCCGGGCGACATCCACTTGGCTGACAATTCCCGACGGCAGCTTAAGTTCCATGCGTTATATCCTCTAAAATGGCCTTTTTGTTGGCTTCCAGCTGAGCTAGTATGTAGTCTAACTGGTCGGATAAATCTATTTGATTACCGATAGCCCGCAACACATAGTGGTTAATGATTGTGGCCATTTCGGTTTCAAATCGGGCAATAATCTGGTTTTTCTGGTTTTCATATTGGGTTTCTAGTTGCCTCTGCAGGAACTCGCGCTGTTGCTCAATAGTGGTAATGGTCTTTTCTATGGAATCTACCGCCAGCTGTTTGGCATCGGTTATAGATTGTTCATACTTTTTAAACTCGTCTTGTAAGGTGCGGGTTATCTCACCGCGCATATAGTCATTAAGCTGAAAGGTCGTTTGGCGCAAATCCTGTTGTAAAAACATGGCGCTTTCGCCAATAACTTTTTCAAAATGCAGCCGGCCCCGGTTACGCAGCTCCTCACGAAACTCATCATTAAAAATATGCTCCACGTCTTTGTCGGAAGCAGTTTGGAGCCCAGTAGCTGGTGTTTTGTCGGGCTGACGGCCAGAACTCCCCAGTCTTATAGCCACCCAAACAAAGGCTGCCACAGCTGATAATAATGACCCTATTACTAGTATTAACCCACCCGTGTTCATTCTATGAACCTAAAATCCTCATACTCTAAGTAGTAAATATACCCCAAAAACACCTATGATGAAAATCAGCACGTCAATAGCCAACACTTGGACCAGCCCCTTAACAATTGAATGCCGGCTCAATGGGTTTCGACCAATAGCTATCATACCGCTTCGCACGCCTACCCATAACAAACTGGCAGCTACTAACAGAGTAATTAAAAACACCACTAAAGCGGCATACAGCCGGATAGCCGAAACGCTTTTGCCGGCTACCGCTTCCCCGACCCGGCGCAACGGTTTAGGTATAGCTATATCATTGCTGAGTAGCGGGTTTTTGGTTGGATTTACGCTTACGGCAATCTTGCCAACAGATATACCGCTTGATGTTGTTGTTAAGACTTTGTTTTTTCTATTAAAGTCTTCCAGGGCCCGGCCGACAACGTAGTCTTGGCGGGCGTCGGCCTTAGCGGCGATACCATCGGTGGCCGACATAGAAATATAGTCTCCCGACTTAATAACGCCGTTTTCACTACTGACTAACACATTGTACTGACCCGTAGTCGCTACAAAGGCCTTTTGGCCTTGATCGCCCACAGTTATTGGCGCGTCACTGGGGTCAATCACTACCCCGTATATCCGGGCAGTATCCCCTGAGGGTGCCGGCTCAACAGTTTTTGAAGATGTTTTATCAATAGCCACTACAAGACCGGGCTGCAAGGTCTGGCTGGAGTAAAATCCTTCCACAAAACTGGCCGCCAGCACCCCCGCCGAGCCAAGATAAAAGACTACGATTACCGCGAGACCAAACGTTCCAAAGCAATATCGGAATTTGCTACTGTTCCCCATTAAAAACCATCTCATAATCTGTACGAAGTATAACGCTTCCGGTTACAAAAAACTACTGTTATCACCCCTTGGTAAGTCGGGCCAGCAACTTGACGATTTGGTTTATATCAACCAACCGCGTAGATCGTCCCATACTAAAGCGCAGGCTGCTCTTAGCCTCTTTTTGAGATAGACCGATAGCCGATAAAACGTGTGACGGTTCATCACTACTGGCACTGCAAGCGCTACCAACAGCCACCTGTACACCGGCTTCGTCCAGCTCCATCATCAACCTTTCATTATCCTGACCAGGAAATCTCACATTCAATATGTGCGGCGCCGAATACTTCAAAGAATGATTAATAACAGATGTGGACAGGTATTTTTGCAATGAATTCGCAAATGTATCTCGGATTTTCGTCAGCCGTTTATTTTCCTGGGTATGCTGGGTTTGGGCAATATCAAAAGCGGTAGCCAGCCCAATGGCACCAGCCACGTTTTCTGTACCAGAACGCAAACCAAACTCTTGGCCGCCACCCACAATTAGAGGCGCCAAGCTTATGCCGGCTTTCACAAACAGTACCCCGCTTTGCTTGGGCCCATAAATCTTACTGCCGTTAATGCTCATTAAATCAATACCCAGACGGCTAACTTTTAGATTATAGAAATTTCCAGCCTGCGCGGCGTCGGTATGCAAGTAGATTGGCAGGCTATTGTCGGTTTTGATTCGATTAGCCCGAGCTTTTTTTATCAGGAGACTGATTCGGCGAAGCGGCTGGAGTATGCCTAGCTCGTTATTAACCATCATTATGCTAACCAAGACGGTTTTTTCGTTGATTAATCGTTCTAGGGCCTGCAGATCAATTACGCCTTGGTTAGAAACCGGTATTTTATGGTTTTTAAATGACGCAGCTGGCACGATAACCGACTTGTGTTCAATAGCGCTCACCAGAAGTTCGCTATCCATAAATTTATTCATAACACCGGTAATCGCCAAGTTATTTGCTTCTGTTGCCCCGGCGGTAAAAATGACTTCAGCGGGCTTAGCGCCTAAATTAGCGGCAATTTTTGCCCTGGCTGCTTCCAGGTCTGCTCGAACTTTTCTAGCGGCTAAATAGGTTGCCGAAGGGTTATAAAAGCGCTCTAAAAAATATGGCTTCATGGCAGCAAGAACTTTTGGATCCATTGGTGTGGCGGCAGCATAATCTAGGTATATTGATTTCTTCATTTTTAGGCTAGTCTTTCCTCACTAAGTCCAAAAAGTTTTACGGCATTTTTTGTTGATTGGGACGCCAGTACCAAAGGCTCTTCATTTCTTAAATTGGCTAAAAACCGACAGGTCTCAACCAGGTGTTTCGGCTCACAACGCCTGCCCCTGAAGGGCACGGGGGTCAAGAAAGGGGCGTCAGTCTCTAAAATCAATTTATCCACCGGCACTTTCTTGGCAGCCTCCAGCCAGCTTTCGTCCTTGGTATAGGTCATTAGGCCGTTCAGGCTAACGTACAATCCGCGCTCCAGGACTTCCAAAAGTCTGCCCGGCGGAGCGCTA
>PFEG01000026.1:0-543 GCA_002793885.1 Candidatus Saccharibacteria bacterium CG10_big_fil_rev_8_21_14_0_10_47_8 | reverse complement strand
CCTCGCGAACGTGAAAAACAAAAGGCAAGTTAGTGCTTAGTCCGATTTCAATCTGAGCCCGCAAAGTCTTTTCTTGGTCGGATTTCGGAGTTATATCGCGGTAGTAATCAAGACCGATTTCACCAACGGCCACAACGCCGGGATTGGCCAGTAAGTCTTTAAGTTTGCTGTCGGCTTCACGGTCGCCCAGATATTCAGCTCCATCGTGCGGGTGCGCACCGGCAGTCGCCCAAACGCCAGGTTGATTTTTGGCGAAGTCAACTGCCCGTCTACTATCTTTTAGGCTGCATCCGACACAAATCAGACGGCTAACACCAGCCGCGGCCGAGTCAGCCAGCACCGTTTTTCTGTCACCATCGTAATCATCAAAATGCACGTGACAATGAGAGTCAACAAGCTCTAGTAGCTCAGTCATTCAACCACTCAGCTATCCAACTTTTTTATAAACACAGAAAGCATTTTGGTTATTTCGGCCTTTTGCCACGCAAAAATATCCTTGAAAGGTTCAATCTTAGCCATTTGAGTTATAGATATGAGATGAAC
>PFEG01000057.1:1469-9433 GCA_002793885.1 Candidatus Saccharibacteria bacterium CG10_big_fil_rev_8_21_14_0_10_47_8 | reverse complement strand
GCGTAAAGAAATAGACAAATTGATAGCCGCCAAAGGCCAGGGTAACACTATCGTGCCTCTGGAGCTTATGACCCGAAGTCACTATATAAAGCTGCGCATTGCTGTTGGACGGGGCAAAAAACACTACGACAAACGAGAAACCCTCAAGCGCCGCCAGCAGGAAAGAGATATAGAAAGGCAAATACTGTGAAGATTTACTCCTGGAATGTTAATGGGATTAGGGCAGTTATAAATAAAGGCTCATTTGCTGATTTTATTAAAAAACATGACCCGGATATCCTTTGTTTGCAAGAGACCAAAGCCCAGCAAGACCAGGCCGTGATCGATCTTCCCCAGTATGAGGAGTTTTGGAATTCGGCGGATAAAAAGGGTTACTCGGGGACAGCGATATTCACCAAGGTAAAGCCGATAAGCGTAACCAGCGGATTTCCTGACAATTTTGCCAAAAAATACAATTTCATAGATGAACAAACCCGTGATGCCGCCGGGGAAGGTAGGGTCCTAACCGCCGAATATGACAAGTTTTACCTAGTTACCGTTTACACCCCTAACGCCAAAGACGACTTAAGCCGGATACCACTGCGCAAAGACCACTGGGACCCGGCCTTCTTGGCATACTGCAAAGAGCTGGAAAAGAAAAAACCTGTAGTCTTCTGCGGTGACCTCAATGTCGCGCACACCCCTGATGATTTGGCTCGCCCTAAAGAAAATGAGGGCAAAAAAGGCTACACATTTGAGGAAAGAGAAGGATTCCAAAATTTTATAGAAGCCGGGTTTGTTGATACTTTCCGTCTCTTTCATAAAGGGAAAGACCATTATAGCTGGTGGACCCACTGGGCCAATGCCAGAGCCCGAAACGTGGGTTGGCGCATAGATTACGTGTTGGTGTCATCCAAGCTTAAGAGCAAAGTTAAGGATGCCAAAATTCACGCCGACGTAATGGGCTCCGACCACTGCCCTGTAAGCATAGACTTGGACCTATAGCATGAAACATCAAACTGTTTCGATTCTGCATGGTTGGGCAGGGGGTAAGTGGCATACTAAAGAATTTGTTAAATCTCTTAAAGATGCCGGCTTCTTGATATCCGGTAATCCTAGCTCCGCCGACATCATCATTGCCCACTCTACCGGCTGCTACAGGTTACCGACAGCCTCAAAGGCAAGCTTAATAGTACTGATGGGGCCGCCTTACTGGCCCAACAAATCTATCTTCAAGCGGTTACTAAATAAGAAACATCACGACAATAAGCTAAGCGCCCAAAAAGTTTCCAGAGGGTACGTGTTTAAGAAAACTTTATGGGAAGCGATTTACGTCTTTGCCAAACCATCTTACACAGCAGTAGCACTGCGAAATCACCGAAACTTAAGTTTTCTAGAAAACATTATGAATAAGAAGATTCTTTTGATTAGAAATAGTGATGATTGCTTTTGCTCGTCTGAAATACACCAAGCTGCCAAAAAATATCCAAATATCCGATACCTACAGCTAGCAGGAGCACACGATGATTTCTATTTAAACCACGCCCCATATGTAGATTTAATAAAACAAGAACTATAATTAGACATATGACTAGCGAAGATATGAGTCCGGAACGGCCTTTGGGCTTGGATGCTATGAAAGGCTCCGGCGAGAAGCGCAACAAGCTGTATGGATAAATACAGCGCGCGAGCATCACAGCCGGTAACGCAGCAGAGCGCCAAGAATGCTGTCAGAGTTTCCGGCTCTGCCGGAAAGCAGGACAGCATGACCCAAAGACCGTTCGCGGTGTTTGATATTGATGGAACACTGATACGCTGGCAGCTTTATCACGCCACTGCCGACGCGCTAGCTGACGCCGGCCACACTGACGAAGCAACGTTTCGAGCCGCCAAAGAAGCCCGCATGCAGTGGAAGCGGCGCACAGCCAGAGAATCATTCAAAGACTACGAAAAGGAGCTTATAAAGGCTTACGAGGGCATTCTACTTATGTTGAGCCCGGCACAGATAGAACAAGTTGCCCAAGCGGTTTTTGATGAATACAAAGACCAGGTTTATACCTACACCAGGGATTTAGTAAAAAACCTCAAAAATCGGGGGTACACACTATTGGCTATTTCAGGCTCACAGTTGGAAATTGTCGCTAAAATCGCCAAATATTACGGCTTTGATGATTGCGTGGGCACCGTGTATGAACAATCCGGCGGAAAGTTCACCGGTGGTAAAACCATTGGCTCGGCCAATAAGGCGGCAACCCTGAAGAGCCTGATAACCAAGCATCACTTGTCACTAGTGGGTAGTGTAGCGGTGGGTGATAGCGCCAGTGATGTTAGTATGATGGAGTTGGTCGAGCTACCGATTGCCCTTAACCCTGAAAAGAAGCTGTACGAGCACGCCAAAAAACGTAGTTGGAAAATAGTTTTGGAGCGGAAAAATATGGTTTATGAACTTGAGGCTACAGATGGAAACTACCGGCTGGCTAAAGCAAACTAACAAACCGGTCTTTGAGGATCTGCTGTGGAGCCGGCCTCAGAACCGGCGCCGGGCCGGCAAACTTCTGATTGTTGGCGGGCACGCCCACGCGTTTGTGGCGCCAGCGGCCGCCTCTGCGGCGGCCACCAAAGCCGGTATCGGCACCACCCGGGTACTTTTGCCAAACTCCTTAGAAAAACTTACTAAACCACATTTCTCTTATTTTCAGGGTGGCACCCTGCAAGTGGAATTTGGAGTGAGCACGCCAAATGGGAGTTTTGGGCGACAGGCCTTGGATCAACTGCTGGAAAGCGCCAGCTGGGCAGATGGTGTATTGCTGGCAGGTGATCTAGGCCACAATTCCGAAACAGCCATTTTGCTTGATAACTTCATCAGAAAATTCACCGGACAAATAACATGTGCTGGTGACGCATTAGATTACTTTTTGGAAGCCAGTAGCCCGATCTTAGAGCGTGAAAATTCGCTTATAATCGCCGAGTTTTCACAGCTGCAAAAACTAGCCAAGCTGAACAAACCCGAGCTTACCCTCAAAAACAGTATGAATCTTTATGAGCTTGTGCAAGCCTTAAACGTATGGACGGAGGTAATAAAGGTCAGCGTCATTACTTTTCACCAAGACCACATTTTAGTGTCCTATAATGCAAGAACCAGCACAACAGCAGTAGTAGATGCCAATATCGGTAGGTTATCCGCATTTGCCGCCGTCTGGTGGCTCCAGCAGCCCGACAAACCATTCGAAGCGCTGACCAGCGCCATTTGGGACTATACAAAAACCTCGCGCTAAACAGGGGTCCCCACGGCTTGAGGATAAGGCGTGGGGTTAAGAGTAAGTAAAAGCGTGCGGAAGCTGAAAGTAAAACAGCTCCCAGTGCTTTATGGAAGCTGTAGTCACAATTTAAGCTGGTGGGCGAGGTGGGATCTGAACCCACAATCTTTGCGGAACACGATTTTGCCCTATCATTCGATAGGGCTACCCCATCGAATGACGAAGTGAGTCTGACGCGCCCAGCACTTATGGTGGCGCAGGTCGGAGTCGAACCGACATGCTATTGCTAGCACGGGATTTTGAGTCCCGCATGTCTACCAGTTCCATCACTGCGCCGACATAAGTGCTGGACAAGTCTACCAACTGCCCAAAAGAATAAACAGTAGTGGTATTGTACAATAAAGTTGAGTTTCGCATCTAATTTAACTAAAAATATAAGCGAGACGAAATCCCGCTCTAGATATAATGGTAAAACTTTCAAATAAAATTAAGCTGTGTGTGCTTTGATGCGTGGACTGAGTATTTTTTAATCATGAACCCTAGTAATCAAACTCAAGACGAACCTTTTAGCGCTTCTTTGCAGCTACCGCAGCAGCCCAAGGCTAATGCAGCGGCTGATTTAATACGCCAAAAGGTCGAGGCCGCCTACGAAAATGAACCCAGCGCCACCGACGAGGCTCTGGATGTGGTTGGGTTGGCCGTACAGCCCAAGTCGCGCCATCAGCAGTTTATCGCTGGACTGACAATGTCCGGCAAGTCGGTACCCGAAATCCAGACCGCATGGCATGAATATTACGCCGGACTAAGCGATACGGATAAGCACCAGGTCTGGCAAGAGTTTGAGCAAACGCACGCCCGTGCTTCGCGCTTCCCAACCACCAGCGAAGCCCTGGCTCCAGTGGCAGAGCAACTGTTGCCGCCCGAACCGGTTATTCCGGTAACCAAACCGGCGCCAGATGGCCTGGTTAGCCGTACTGTGGCAGACCTGCGCGATTATGTGATCAGCGGTATCAACACCAGAGGCAAGCTAAAACCAAAACAACATCTGCAGTCTTTATTATTTGGACTTGGCATAGGATCAGTGGTTATCTTGGTTCTGCTATTCAGCTTTTTTAACGAGCGGTTTATCGCGCCGTTTATCCAGCCCAGCCGGGCAGTTACCAATACGCCCATCATCAGCGACAACACCGCCATCGGTACGAACCCCGAAATTATTATTCCTAAAATAAACGTCGAGATACCGGTAGTCTACGGTATTAATACTACAACGGAGGCCGATGTAGATAGCGGTCTTGAGCAGGGCGTTGTGCATTACGCCAACACCGCTGTCCCGGGCCAGGATGGCAATCTGGTAATAGTCGGCCATTCTTCCAACAATATCTTTAACCGGGGTAAATATAAATTTGCTTTTGTCTTACTATCACGGCTCGACAACGGTGATACGTTTTATCTCCAGAAAGATGGCAAACGTTATACCTACAAAGTCTACGAGAAAAAGATAGTCAAGCCTACGGATGTATCAGTGTTAGGACCTCGCGATAAGCCAGCTACCGCGACTCTCATAACCTGCGATCCGCCTGGGACCAGCACTAATAGGCTGGTGGTAGTTGGCGAACAGATTAGTCCCGATCCCAGCTCAAACACTGCCCAGATAGCTCAAAATAACCAAGCCGCGACTAAAACGACAACTATCCCCGGAAACTCACCTAGTTTATGGTCACGCTTAACCCGTTGGATATCGAGCTAACTAGCCGTTGACTCCCAAAAGGCTATGATGCGGAAGGCCTGATGAATTATTGCTTGGGCAGGTCCGAGCCAGCTCTCATATCTGTAACTTGCAGAGAAAAGGAGCCACCGGCTACCGGAACCGTAGTAAATAATTGGTTGTAGTCCCGGCTAAAAAAGCCGCCACTGGGCAACGAGGTCGGTACCAGTGACTGCTGATTGATATTATCGTAGTCCATCACAAAAACGTTACCGCCTGCGACACTTAGCCAACGGTGGCCGTCCATCCAATGCGCTACACCTGTAAACGGAGTGGACGAGGCGTAATTGTAAGAAGTTTGGTCCTCGATATCATAAACCGCAAATCTCTGGCCAGCCTCAGCACCAATAAATCTGGTGTTCGACGAAAAAGACAGGTTAGTAGCCCCAGCAATGTGTAGGGCAATTATCGGGACAGCTTTTCTAAGCGAGGAGTCTTTAAGGCTGTCCAGCGGATCCTTATAAATATTTAAACGATCTGATGTATCACTGCCGGCCACATAGTACCAGTGGCCCTGGAACTGGGCGGCGTCAATCAAATATTTGCTGCCGGCGTTAAATTCATTTAGAGAATACGTCTTGCCGTTGTCCCAGATATGCGCCGCGGCCTGGCCAGCCGTAGAGCCTTTGGTTACGTAGGTTACTAGGTCGGCCCCATAGGGCTTAAAGGCTACGGCTTCTTTGATGATTGGCGGGGCCAAGGTAGCCTTGCCGACATCACCGACTTGCAGGTCTCCGGTGGCCTGATTAAAAATATACACCTGGTCAATTTTTTTATTTCGTAGCGCAACCTGGCTTGGTGAAACTCCAAATAATTTATTGATATTGACTGAATTAACGGGGGTCTGGCGGTCGATAATAATAAACTCGCTGCCGTCCTGATAGACATGTTGAAAAAGCAGGTGGTTGTTGTCGGCGGCCCACTCTACTTCAACTAAACTATCACCGGTTTTGAAAGGGCTGGTTAACAAGCCTTCGGGCAAGGACAGGGGTTTGACGGGTTGCTTCAAATCGGTGGTGTCATACTGATCAAAATTAACGGTGGCCAAACTGGTAGCCGCCGTCTGTACCAGTAATAGTTGCCTGCTTGGGTTTTCGCTAACAAGTCCCTGGCTGCCAGGGTAAGTTTTAAGCGTTTTAGGTACCAACTTGTTAGGGAACAAGAAAGGATAGACGTAGCGGGCGATGCTGTGTTCGGTCAGGGTAAATACACGCTGCCAGTTCCGATAGCCATCTTTTTTAAGGGTTAGCTTATAATCGGCCGCCGGTAAAATTAGACGGGCCGAGGTGTTGGCGTTTTGGGAACGACCGTTTAGATAGATATTTGCTCCACCGGGCTTAGAATCTACAAATAGCAAGCCATTCTGGATTACGTCACCAGTTTTCGCGTTGATTCCGTAACCATAGGCGTTGTAAACCAAAATTACTGTGCCCAAGCCGATAGCAATTGACAATAGTACGTAGCCGATTATTAAACGTATTTTATTTGTACGTCTTTTGCGTGGGTCTAAAAAGTCCATAGGTGTTTGTTGTTTGCCGTCGGGCAAGCTCTTGCGCTATGGTATTTTCCCACAAATAGGCCAGCTTCTCAAGAGGCAAACATCGGTGGTTTGGGGGCTTGCACCCACAGGCCTGGCGTTGTATTATGGTCGTTATACGTAAAGAACGGGTACAAGTGGGAAAAAACACTAGCATCATCGAGATTAACGGCAATCAATATAATGCGATAACTGGCCAGCTTGTTGGCTCAGCTAAGAGGCTCGCTACCCGAGCCAAAAAAACAACCGGTTTTCAATCCATCGATGGCTTTGTCCGAAAATCAGTCGCCAAAGTTGGTCCAGGCAACTTATCAGCCCAAAACACAAAAATAACCGATACTGTCGCAGCCCGCGGCAGTGGCAGTACCAGGCCAAACGCCCAGAGCGTGCACAGTGGAACCCAGCGAACCAGGACCTTAATGCGCAGTGGCGTTAAGAAACCAATTAATAAAATTATTGATAGGTCCGCTCGCGTTCAAAAGTCCAAAACCGGCATGGTGGCAAATATAGAGCCACAAAGAGCTTTAAAAGCCAAAAGTACTTCACAACATGCCAAAGTGGATCGTTTTGGCGTACTAAAAGCCCAGGTGGCATCAAAGCCCGCCCAAACCGCGGAACTGGTAACCCGGCCGGTTCGCGCCAATACAAGCTCATCTGTTACGGCTCTAGCCATGCCAAGTATGATAACCAGCGCCTCTCACCAACAATTGGAACGCTTGCTAGACCATGCTTTAGCCCGGGCTGATGCCCATAAACAAGCCTTGCGTGGTCGTTTTCCGGGCCAAAGCCGCTGGCAACGCCTTAAGCTAGTCCCACGGTGGGCCAGCATTGGCAGCGCATTACTGGCCATATTGCTGCTTGGAGGTCTTTTTGCTTGGCAAAACGTTCCCCAGGTTTCCATGAAACTCGCGGCCGCCAAAGCCCATGTTAACGCCAGCGTTCCGGCCTATAGTCCTTCCGGCTTTAAGTTCGTCGGACCGATTAGCTCTAATAACGGAACGGTCACCATGAAGTTTACTGCCAATGGTGATGCCAGCCGCAGCTTTAGTATTATCCAGAAGAGTACGCAGTGGGACAGCTCCTCTCTGCTAGCCAATTACGTTGATCCTTCGCACACCGCGTTCCAGACATCACAGATAAAAGGAACTACCGTGTACATAAATGGACCTAGTAATGATGCAACTTGGGTCAATAACGGTATCTGGTATACCATCAAAGATAAAGCCAACTTAAACTCCGAGCAGCTCCTCAAAATTGCCGACAGTATGTAAACTAGCCTCTAAGGACTAGTCCTTAGTATACTGTTGATTATGATTCGTACCCGCTTCGCGCCCAGCCCAACCGGTTTCCTGCATGTCGGCGGTGTCCGCACAGCTTTGTTCGCTTGGCTGCTGGCCAGGCAGACAGACGGCCGGTTTATATTACG
>PFEG01000057.1:0-1406 GCA_002793885.1 Candidatus Saccharibacteria bacterium CG10_big_fil_rev_8_21_14_0_10_47_8 | reverse complement strand
GCCATGTCGAGAAGTCCGAGCAGCACATTATGGAAAGCCTGGGCTGGCTGGGCCTTAAGTGGGACGAAGGGCCATACCGCCAAAGCGAGAGATTAGATATTTATAAGGAGTGGGCCCAGAGGCTGATAGATGCCGGCCGGGCTTACGCCGATATACGCACACCGGATGAACTGGACGAGATAAGGAAACAATCAGCAGCCCAAAAAAAGCCGGCATTATTTCGCGACTACCGGCCCGATAATCCTCCAAGTTGGCAGCCAGGCGTGCCGCTGCGTTTCAAGTCCGAGCCTAAAAATTATAAATGGCACGACGAAGTTATGGGCGACCTATCAACCGGCCCGGAAGTAATCGACGATTTTATTATTATCAAATCTGACGGTTTCCCAACCTACAACTTCGCTCATGTAGTTGATGACTACTTAATGCAAATTACTCATGCCATTCGTTCACAGGAGTTTTTACCCTCTGTTCCAAAGTATCTTAACCTATACGATGCGCTAGGCATAGATCGGCCGATGCTGGCTACGCTACCCTACATAATGGCCCCCGACGGCCACAAAAAACTTAGCAAACGCGATGGCGCCAAGGACGTGTTAGACTATCGGAACGAGGGGTTTTTACCTGGAGCTCTCATCAACTTCTTGGCGACACTAGGCTGGAACGACGGAACCGAGCAGGAAGTTTTTTCGGTTGATGAGCTGATCTCCAAGTTTTCGCTGGATCGGGTCCAAAAAAGCGGCGCTCGTTTTGACGAACAACGCCTAAGCTGGATGAACGGCCATTATATCCGTGGCCTAAAAGTAACTGAGCTATCGACTCTAGCCCAAAACTACTGGCCGGCCACAGCCGGGCCGGTCAGTCCCGAATATAAGCTGGCTATTTTAGAACTGGTGCAAGAGAGGCTCAAATATTTGGCTGAACTTCCAGGGCTTACTAGTTTTTTCTTTGAAGAGCCCGCAAGTGGCGATGTTAGTGAACTTTACGCCAACCCGGTGGATAAACAACTAAAAGGTGTCGGTACGCCGCTCATCGCCGATATGCTTCGCTCTAGCATGAAAACGCTGGAAGACAGTAACTTTGGCCGTGATGATGTTGCCAAGCGGCTTAACGAGCTCCTACGACAGCTACAGACCAAGCCAGGCATATTGTTCGCGGCTATCCGCATAGCTGTCACGGGCACCAAGAGCTCGCCGGGACTATTTGGCACAATATCGGTTCTGGGCAAAGAGAAAGTCAGTAAAAGATTGTTTGAAGCGCTAACAATACTGGAAAAATAAACATAAGGGCTGTTAGAATGTACGGGAAGCAATGATCGATGATATCAAACCGCCCAAAAACACAAACCGCCAAACAATAGGTAGAGTCGGTTTGCATGGCCATAGTCTGGATGATACCCGCGACCGCCT
>PFEG01000036.1:1113-7897 GCA_002793885.1 Candidatus Saccharibacteria bacterium CG10_big_fil_rev_8_21_14_0_10_47_8 | reverse complement strand
AATGAATGAAAGACTTCTTTGGGAGTCTTTTTTTCAATCTTGGTATACTCTATTGCATGAGTAAAGTAACTTGTGGTGTGATATGAGCACTGGCACGAACAGACAGTTCAATGAATATGCAGAGATTTATGATGAGCTGTTCAGTGCAGCCATGGATTATGAAAAAGAAGTCGAATTCTACGACAGCATACTAAGCAAAAACAAATGCAAGAGAATCCTCGAGGTCGGTTGTGGATGCGGTCACAGAGGAAAATTCTTCATAAATAAAAGCTATGATTATACTGGCCTTGACATTAGCGGGGGGATGCTAAGAATCGCACGCAGAAAATACCCCGAAATAAGGTTTATTCAAGGTGATGTCAGAAAGCTTTCATTAAACGAAAAGTTTGATGCAATAATTTTTGTTGGTGTGGGTTCTGCCTATCTGATTACAGATGATGATGTAATGTCCGCCCTAAAGTCTATGAAGAAACTTGTCAGTAGGGGTGTGATTATAATTGACGGCTTCGATGCTGACTTCATAATACCTAACTTCAAGAAGAACATATCTTGGAGCAAGAAGATAGGCAACAGGACAATAACTAGAAAAAGCATGAACAAGCTAAATCCGAAATATCACAATTCTTGGGATCGGAAACTTACCTATATCGTGAAAGATGAAGGTGAGAAGGAGAAGAAATATACTGATTCTGCACTGTTAAGGGCATTTTCAGGCAAAGAGCTAAAAAAATTATTTGCAATTGCAGGCATTGCCATTACACACATTAAGCACAGTGGCGACACTGTGATAGCAATAGGAAAAATATAGTTCTCGTTCTAGACCACAACGCTCAGCTAAGCATAGGCTCTATGCAAGAGATCGGACACGACCTCTTTTTGCTATGCTTGGTCTATGAAAAACAGCTACCGCAATAACTTTGCTTTTAAGTTAAGTGCATCAAAGTATCACATACAGCAAATTCAAAATACTTATAAAGCTAACCGAATTTCGTTTGAATCGGGAATAGACACGCCAGAGATACGACCAATTTACTACCACTACCATGCGGTCATATTTGAATTGTGTTCTGCTCTTGAAATGACACTTCAAGCTGTAAATGATCAAAAAGAGCTTGGGATAGAAGTTGACAAAGTAGCGTGGAAAAACCAGCCTACTAGGTTTCAGCAGAAGTTACTTGAGAAGAATCCACTAGTTTACTCAATACTTGAAGAAGCACACTCTCAAGAATGGAACATTGCTCTTCGGGAGACGCGAAATCAGTTGACCCATCGCGGCAATATATCGTTGCAAGTTGAGTTTAGCGAAAGTGGTCTTACTATTATCAATCCCATAATCAATAAAACGATATTCCACTTCGACATTAATTTATGGGGTGAAGAAATCTCAGAACTTTTTAATAAACTTTATGAGGAGTAAGTTGTTCTAACTTCGGCTACAATACCCAGCCAAACATATGCACTAAGAAAGCCTTCTTTGGAAGTCTTTTTGTTTTGATATGATGAACGTGTGAATTATAAAATTATGATACTAGCGCCGTCTGCCGGTGGAAAATCAACCCTCATGCGATATTTGAGAGAACACTCAGACCTACACGTAGCTGAAACAGACGAAGAAGTTATAAAAGCCAATGATGGTCAATGGCCATCGGACGACTACAAAGATAAGGTTCTTCTCCCCAAAACAACGGGTGAGATAATTTCACAGAATAATGTAGTGTATCTCGTGAAGGACATACCCAAGGGACTCTTACAAAAAGCAAGAGCTAATGGGTTCAAGATTATCGTGTTAAAACTTACACTGGAGCAACTGAGTGAACGCGACAGTAAAAGAATAAAGGAAGAGAGTTACGTTAGTGCGGCGCGGTGGTTCAAAGGTCAACTGGACTACCTAGATAGTTTAGATAATGAAAACCTCATTGATGGGTATATTGACGGCAATTTGCCAACAGCCCAAATAGCTAATGAGGTTGTTGATTTGGCAGTAAACCAGCACAAATAATAGTTCTAACTTCGGCGACAATGCCCAGGCAGCAGGAAAGATCTTATTGATGGTGGCGTTTTTTGAGCCGAGCGAGGTGTAGCTGGGCGGTGCGATGATGCAAAACCCGCTTGGCTTCATCAACCGCAACTAAAGTGGTAGCATTTTTCATTAATTCTTCGGCGCGGGCTAGGGTTTCTTCGGCCTCGCATTGACTCAGCTAACAATGGGTTCTTTATACCTCTCTATTTGTTTTAATATCTTTTGCCCTACCATTCGTGCAAAATTAGGATCAGAACTACGAAGTTCAGATTCGGCTGTGCCTAGCTTTGGCCCATGATTCGCGTGATTATGAGCACCAACCATGGCTGCCCTATCGCTTGCGATGGCTTTGGTGTGCAATATCGGTGCGGACCTTGATAGCTCACCCTCAAAAAATTCCGGCGGTAAGATTTTGCGCATTCTAGATACTGCTCGCTGCTGCATAAAACCAACGATAATACCGTTCTTAGCGGGATGGTTGTAAGCAGGATATACTTTAACTTCTCGACTGTAAGCAGCCGCTATATGCGATGCTGTTTCGTGGTCAGGGAAATACTGGAAGGGCACATATAAGTGCGTACTGGCTCCGTCAATAACTTTATATGCTTCATCCAATATAAGTGACTGTCCGGGGGCACCAGCATCTATCAGAATCTGAGTAGTACCATCTACCTGTCGAGTTTGATCCTGATCGCCCAAAACTGCAGCCGTGCTCTCGGCTTCTATAATCCGCGTCGTCAGACCATATAGCCAATCTGCGGTCTCTGTGTCCTCTAAACCGACAACCATGTCAAGCCTGTCGGTTCTGTGAAAGTTCGGTCCACCGATATATACCTTATCGTTAATAACAGCTGTCTTGAGGTGAGATCGTCCGGCGAGTGGATTTTTAAAAAGCCTTTGGGGAAGTTGCTGGGTTTTATTGAGAATGGTGCAGATTGCAGTCGGTTTTGCGGCCAATTCTTCAAGTGCGGTTCGCCGACGTTTAAAAGATGATTGCCTAAAAGGTAAGGGTAGATAGAGAGGCCCCAAGCTTTTAGCTTCATAATCGATAATGAAAGTATAGGCGTCAACCCCAAAAGCCGTATCCACACCCCGGTCAGCAGCCGCGAGCAATTCATTAAAAGCTGGTTCAACTAATCGGTCTGCTGGCTCAAAGCAAAATGTAGTGATTGCAATCCTGTCACCAGGTAATGTCTGAGCAATGTCGGCAGTAATTGCCTTAAAGTATTCCTCACCCGTATAGAGGTTGAGCTCAACTTGTCTGCTATTTTTTTGTTCTCCTGTTGCTAATTCGCTCACAGCGTTGTGTAGTATGAACTATTAAACATCTTTTATCAAAAAGGTACGGGCTTGGTTACAAATGTAAATTCTTGATTTGGTGCTTTAAGTCTGCATCTTTAGCGCGGATACAGCCTGTCGCGCAAATTCAGCGTCATGGCGTAATAGGGCAATTTCAGCAGTACCAAAATTAACTCCGGCAGTTACGTAGTTATGGCTGCCGATTATAGCCGCTTTTTCTGTAGCGACCAGTTTGGCATGCAGGAAAGGAGTACTTTTAGGTAGCTGCTCCTTAAACAAGGCCGGCGGAGTCCGGCTACGTTCCCGCAACACAACCAGATGCTGCAGAGCGCTATGTAGTATACCGTGTTTGCTCGGATGGTTATAAATTATCGTAACTTTTACACCTCGCTTATGGGCCTTAATAAGATGTTTTGCAGTAACACTGTTTGGGAAATACTGGCAGGCAATCATTACCGATTCTTGTGCTTCGTCAATAAGCTCCATCGCACGCTCAAAAATGAGCGACTGCCTCTGCTTGCCCGAATCCATCATAATCACCGTATTAGGGTCTAAAATATAAGTTAAATCCCGGCCGTGCATTATCAGCTCAGTGCTTTGGGCACTGACTATCTTGTTCGTGAACCGATACAGAAAATCCGCTGTTAACTTGTCGTTCCATCCTAGCATTATATCCAGATGATTTATGTCGTTAATATTACACCCTCCAATGTAAATGTAGTTGTTGATTATCGCCATCTTTATATGGGATCTGCCTGCAAATGGTCGGCTAAACGGACGGCTGGGCCGGTTAATAATTGCGTAGTGGCCGCCACTGGATTTTAGTTTTTCCAATGCTTCGTACTTGGCCCGATAATTAGAGGGTAACCGTTTAGGTAGTTTAGTCGAAAAGAACAATGGACCAGGGGTAGCGTGGCTGCCTGCTAAAAAAGCATTAGCGTCAACACAAAAAGTAACGTTTACTCCACGTCTGGCGGCAGTATAGAGTTCTTCCATGATTGCATTTACCTCGGGTATAGAGGTTTTAAAAGACATAGTAACAAGCATTACGCGATCACCCTTAACAGTTACTGAAATCCTTCGAACAAGCTCACGGAAGTAACCAACTTTATCGTAAAATGAAAAGCTTTGGGCACTGATCGGCTCAGAATTTGTTTGCCTAGCTAACAGTTCTGTCATATAACTATTTTATAATGGTCCAAAAACCAGTTAATTGCTATTGTCAGCTAAGCAGGTAGGTATGGTGGAGAAGTTTTTACTGATGATGGCGTTTTTTGAGCCTGGCAAGGTGTAATTGGGCTGTACGGTGGTGTAAAACCCGTTTGGCCTCATCAATCGCGACCAAGGTTGTGGCATTCTTCATTAGCTCTTCGGCGCGAGCATGAGCTTCTTCTGCTTCACGTTCACTGACATCATCACTAGTTGTTACCTCGTCCGATATAAAGCGGACTTGCTTGCCGTCTATCTGCACAATCCCGCCGGTTATGGCAAACTGCTCCATGTCATCATCACGGTCGTTGGCTTTTTTGCGTACGCTAAGTAGGCCCGGCGCGGCGGCGCCAACTAAGGGCATGTGGTCTTCGAAAACAGCGATAGTACCGGCCTGGGTTGGTACAAGGACTTCGTACACATCATCATCAAATTTAGGGCCGTCGGTTGATACAAGCTGAAAGTGAATCACAGCGAACCTCCGGTTCGAATGAACGAATGAACGAATGGACAATGAACAAATGAATGGTTAATGATTAAATGATTGAACGCATTAATGCATTGGTCATTGCTACATCCATTGAACATTTGTCGCATTTGTCCATTGAACATTTATTTTTTGTCCTTTACCTCGTCGATACTGCCCTTCATGTAGAAAGCTTGTTCGTCCTTGCCATCATGCTTGCCGTCTAAAATTTCTTTAAAACCACGGATGGTTTCTTTAAGCGGCACGAATTGGCCAGCAATACTGGTAAAGACTTCACCAACAAAGAAGGGCTGGGTTAAGAAGCGCTGGATGCGCCTAGCCCGAGCAACCAGTTTCTTATCGTCATCAGACAGCTCTTCCATACCCAAAATTGCGATAATGTCCTGTAGGTCTTTATATCGCTGCAGGATGCGCTGAACTTCGCGGGCCACGTTGTAGTGTTCGTCGCCAACTATCTCGGGATCTAAAATCGTCGAATTACTATCCAGCGGATCGATGGCCGGGTATAGGCCGAGCTCTGTCAAGGCACGGCTAAGTACGATGGTTGAATCGAGATGGGCAAAAGTGGTGGCCGGCGCCGGGTCGGTAAGGTCATCGGCCGGCACAAAGACGGCTTGCACGGAAGTTATAGAGCCTTCTTTGGTGGACGTAATACGCTCCTGCAGCGAGCCCATTTCGGTAGCCAAATTAGGCTGGTAACCCACCGCGCTTGGCAGGCGGCCCAGCAGAGCTGAAACCTCGGCTCCGGCTTGAGTAAACCT
The DNA here is from genome assembly GCA_002793885.1 of Candidatus Saccharibacteria bacterium CG10_big_fil_rev_8_21_14_0_10_47_8. GTDB lineage: Bacteria > Patescibacteriota > Saccharimonadia > Saccharimonadales > UBA10212 > 21-14-0-10-47-8-A. Next base: position 2,121 of record PFEG01000036.1, on the reverse strand, counting down.
AAAGATGTTGTCTATGAAAAATAAGACGTCATTGCCTTGGTCGCGGAAACCTTCAGCGATAGTTAAACCGCTAAAACCGACCCTTAGGCGGGCGCCAGGCGGTTCGTTCATCTGGCCAAAGACCAGGCTGGTCTTATCGAGCACTCCAGACTCGGCCATTTCGTAATACAGATCATTGCCTTCGCGGGTACGTTCGCCAACGCCGGCAAATACCGACTTGCCCTCGTGAAATTTAGCAATATTGTTTATCAGCTCGGTAATAAGCACGGTTTTACCAACTCCAGCGCCGCCGAACAGGCCACCCTTACCGCCTCTGGTAACCGGGCAAATCAGATCGATAACCTTGATACCCGTCTCGAATATTTCCACCTTGCCACTTTGTTCAGCGAGATTTGGTGGGGCACGGTGGATAGTTGAGCGGCCGACTTTTTGGGGCTCCGGTTTGCCGTCAATCGGCTCGCCAATAACATTAAACATCCTGCCTAGTGTGGCATCGCCAACCGGAACGCTTATAGGTTCGCCGTTATCTGTTAGCTTATCACCACGCTTTAGGCCTTCGGTTGGGCCAAGCGCCACAGCCCGTACGGAGCTCTGGCTTAAATGCTGGGCAACCTCGAACATAAGTTTCTGCCCATCACGCTCAATGGTTAGAGCATTATAAATAGCCGGCAAATGCCTGTCAAACTCCACGTCCACGACGACACCGACAATTTGGACGATTGTACCTGATTTATTTGCAGTCTTAGTAACAATTGGCATATTTATCCTTTCATCTTCTTCTAGGTTACCGCGTTAGCGCCGCCGGTAATCTCGGCCATTTCCTGGGTTATGCTGGCCTGGCGCGAGGCGTTCAGCTCCAGTGTTAAGTGGTCTATAAGGTCGGAAGCGTTACGGTTAGCACTGTTCATGGCCATCATGCGCATAGCATACTCGCTGGCGGAAGAGTCTACTTTGGCACGCATTAGCTGGGCCTCCAGATAGAGCTTGATAGCCTCTACTAGTACGGCC
>PFEG01000036.1:0-1075 GCA_002793885.1 Candidatus Saccharibacteria bacterium CG10_big_fil_rev_8_21_14_0_10_47_8 | reverse complement strand
TTCTGGATCTTCAATAAAAACTGTATATTTAGTACCAGATCTAGTTATAGTTCTTGTATTTCCAAGAAGAACCTCTCCATTTGGTTTTTGTAGGACTTTTCTGCCATAATAATTTCCTGTTCTATAACTGTGAAGTGCAGCATAACCTTCGCCAGAATCTCTCTGAAAGTAGTCGATCAAATTTGGATCAAATCCTGAAGTTGTATAATCATCGTAAATGTAGATATATGCTGATACTTCAGGTAGGAGAGTTAAAGTAAATACACAAAGTGTTATTAGTGCCAATAGCCCGAGAATTATTTGCTTCATATTCACTACTGTAAAGTCATTACTTATATATAAAGGTTTTGGTGAGGAAGTGAAGGATCCTTAAATTGAAGGACCTTTAAATACAGATCACTAAATTCGCTTACCAGAAAGGAGCCAAATTAGGTATGCTATAAGTAAAGTATTTAAAAAGAAACATTTAGAATTGTGCTATGGTCCTCCTTAGCAACTATTTCTCAAATACTATTGGTTTGTATGCACTACTCAGCCTAATTCCCCTTATCCTCCTTTATCTTATAAAACCAAAACCAAAAAAACTCATAATTCCAAGTCTATTATTTTTTATCAAGGAATCTAATAAATCCAATATCAATTCTTTTCTTCAAAAGTTTATCAGAGATCTACTTTTTTTTCTTCAGCTTCTCGTACTTATCTTACTCAGTCTTACTATAGCAAACCCCTTTATTACAGTCTCAAAAGAATTATTTGTTGAAAACTCTGTTATTGTCCTTGATGTAAGTGCAAGTATGCAGGCAATGGAAGAAGGAAGCACACGTTTTGATAAAGCAATAGAAGTTGCTCAAGATAAACTTGGTAGTAGAAATACCATTATTCTTGTGAGCAATGTTCCCCAAATTTTAGTGGAAAATGAGGGAGAAAACGATGCACGTCAAGCATTGGACCTCCTTAAACCAAGAGACACTGAAACAAGCCTATATGATGCAATAATGGCTGCAAAGGATTATACTCAAAGCAGTAATAGCAAAGTAACTGTGATCTCAGACTTTATTGGAACTGAAACTGAATC
>PFEG01000040.1:8107-14275 GCA_002793885.1 Candidatus Saccharibacteria bacterium CG10_big_fil_rev_8_21_14_0_10_47_8 | reverse complement strand
CACGCCACACATGCCATCAGCAAACTCACCGACTTCCATATCAAAAGCACCGCAGCACTCGACAAAGACGAAGCGCTCATTCTCAACACCATCAAAACACGCTCAGGACACACCGCAGGGGAGATATACGCATTGTACCAGCAAAACGGAGGCGCACAAGCCTACTCCAGCTTCAAACGAAAAATCAAACGACTTGAACAAAACAAATTTATCTCCACACAACAAGTCAATGAAGGAGAACCAGGCAGGACCACACGCCTCTACTACGGCACCGCTTAAACCTATATACTCCAGACAACATTCAGTGTTCAGCCATCCTCATGAGCTATATAAACAGCACATCCGATTTCTTCCCCATCACAGGAGGTGAACGCCATGACTATGCACATGGAAACAATCGAACACATCACAGGAGAACAGCTCAGGAAACTACCTATCTGGGGCGATGAGGATGACATCTACACGGAAAACGGCATCGAACACTTAGAAGAAGAGGATGAAATAAGCCTCATCGAAAGCGCATTCATGCAGGGATACCTCAACGGAGCATAGCTCCGCGCTCATCCCTATATTCTTCAACAATCTTAAACAGCACATCCGATTTCTTCACTTCTTCATCCAAACTCTTCTTGTCCACCAGCACAAAACTTTCCCGCTCCTTCAGTTTCACCTTATGCATATCCACAAACGTAAATGATCTCTTCAGCATATCACTGCCAGGCTTCTTCCCGTATAACACCACGTTTACCATTTCCCTGACATACGCCAGTGATTTCTCGCTGAAAAAACAGATGAGTTTGGTATGATTACCACATGGATGAAGTTGGAGTATCTCAGAAAGCCGTTATATTTAACAAAGATGGTAAGTTTTTGGTGTTACTTAGAGGTTCAACTGCCCCATCCAACCCGCTTAAGTGGGATTTGCCGGGCGGCGATGTAGATTTTGGTGAAGACCCGCAAAAAAGTATCATAAGAGAGATAAAAGAAGAAACCGGTCTAGAAATAAGTGGATTAACTCCTTTTGACGTCGAAGCCCACGTTAATAGTGGAGGATATCATTGGTTCACGGTTGCCTACAAGGCAAATACAAAAAACGGCAGAGTAATAATTAGCTGGGAACACGATGAGTATAAGTGGGTTGATGAGAAGGAGTTTTCAGAACTACCAAGTATTCCAAAAATTGTACGGTTCGTTAAAAAACTTCAGTTTTAAGATCGTACTCGAGAAAACAACTGAATTTGGTATTATGTAAGAAATGAGTTTATTCAAAGGTTTCTGACCGGCTCCAAACATAGACCTAAAAGCTGACTTGCTCAGCAGTTATTTAATTTTAGTTCGATTTTAAGGAGTTAACGATGAAGCTTGGTAAATTGGAATTCGTCCTGTAAGAGATAAGTTAGAGCTGGTCGGAAAGTCCGTCAAGAAAAATATAAGCAAGAACAAGCTATCCGAGGTATCGGTAGCTGAGATTAAGCCTAACTTGGCAGATACCGCTGCCTTTTGCGAGTATTACAGTATCGGCAATGATGTATCCGCTAATTGCATAGTAGTAAAAGCAAAACGGGCAGATAAAATCTGGCATGCAGCCTGCATAATCTTGGCAACCTCAAGGGCTGATATTAACGGGGTAATCCGCCGGCAATTGGATGCCCGTAAAATATCCTTTGCCCCAATGGATAAGGCTGTTGCGCTGACACCTATGGAATATGGAGGCATTACACCTATAGGACTGCCTGAAGATTGGCCTATTTTAGTAGACAGAGCAGTCGCAAATACTACTCATGTGGTAATTGGCAGCGGGTTAAGAAAATCCAAACTATTGGTCCTAGGTAATTTGTTTCATAAATTACCCAACACTAAGGTGATGGACATTACCCTGCCCAGCTAACAAAAACCGAGAATCAGGGAATACTTGACTAGTCAAGTATTCCCTCCTCTCTAGATTCGGACATCTGAAAAACAGATAGGTTTGGTATAATTTAGCTATGGGCACTACGGCTAAAAGATTAAAAGCTATGCCAAAAGGACCGCTTCAGATAGTTTGCTGTTTGGTTTTTGATAATAAAAATCGACTTTTACTTTTAAGACGGCACTCAGAAGATTTAGGCGGTGGCTTGTGGGCAACGCCCGGAGGCAGACAGGAACCGGACGAAGAGCCTTTCAAAACAGCCATCCGGGAAATAAAAGAGGAAACCGGATTGAATTTAAAGAAAGTTAAATATCTTGGAACACACGAACTACAGATGCCCCACGGTGTGGCACACATGAAAACATTTAAGACCCGGATTAGTGGAAGCGCAAAGATTGTGATTGATCAAGAAGAGCACGAAGAACATCAGTGGTTTGATATAACCGACTTACTCAACGCGGAAAACATAATTTGGGGGCTCCCAACTACACTACTAGATTTTGGTTTGATTGAGGATTTTGAAACAGACCCTACCCTAGCAGACGGCAGCAAAGCCATATTACTTAGCTAGTCAAGTATTCTCCTTAGTGGTCAGGACAGAGGTATTTATACTAAAAGAGCTAGGGTTCTATGGATTCTTGTGGTCCTATAAGCCCCGTATTGTATGCCTGTCGCCAAAGATCAACTACCGCATCATAGGTCTCTGCTTCTTCATGTTGCCGCCGCATTTGTTCAAGTATTATTCCAAGCCGCTCATAGCGTTTAGCTAGCTCTGCTAATTCTCCTTCGCTGATTGGCTCTCTCGGCTCAGTTTCCATGCTCAAATTATAATACACTCTTTGGGTATCTCCAGAAAAATTGACTAGGTCTAATTTTAGGTCCGGGCATAAATCATTAATGCAAATTATTAATTTCAGGCTCGAGAAAACAGAGTGAGTGACAAATATATAACAAGCAAAACCGAGGACTGTTTGACCCGCCAGCTGGCGGGGAGTTCCGCAGGTTCACTTGTTATGTATGCAGGAATGAAGATCAAGGTTTTCGAATGCCTGAGAGTTTGGCGCCACCTTTTCTGTAAAAGGTGGTAAATATGTCTGGTTCTCTACAGAGAACTAAGTTTGAGGCGCAGCCTCAAGCGTAGCTTTAACGGTGATTGTCTTACCTTCCCTGACCACTGTTAAGCTCACACTATCGCCAACTTTAAAGCGGCTCAGCGCGCTGGTTAGGCTGGTTTTATCGTCAATTGATATATTTTTAACTTTGGTGATGATGTCTTTTTCTTTCAGGCCGGCTTTGCTGGCCGGGCTACCGGAGACTATGGATTCCTGCCCGTCGGTGGCAGGCGCTATGTAAGCCCCCCGCTTGACGCTTAGGTTGTACTGATAGGCGATATCATCTGTCAGCGAAACATAACGCACGCCCAAATATGGCTGGAGCAGCTGGCCTTTATCGAGCACGCTGGTTATTAAGCCTTTAAGATCGTTAATGGGGATTGAAAAACCGATGTTTTGGGCATCGCCGGCGATAGCCGTGTTAATACCGATAACCTCGCCATTAATGTTAACCAGCGGGCCGCCGGAGTTGCCTTGGTTGATAGCCGCATCGGTTTGGAACAAATCCGTCAAGTTTTCACTAGAGTCGCTAGAGCCAGAACCGTCACCAGCAGTTACATCACGTCCGTATCCAGAAATTATGCCACTGGTAACCGTATTTTGGAATTGGCCTAAGGCGTTGCCGATAGCGATAACTTTGTCGCCCACCTGAAGTTTAGAAGAGTCGCCCAGCGTGACCGGAGTTAGTTTTTTGCCCTTTAGATCGGTAATTTTTAGAAAAGCCACATCCAGCGAGCTGTTATCGTTTGTGCGGCCAATTACTTTTACGTTTTTATAAAGAGTGCCGTCGGCTAAGGTAACATCCACATTACTGGTACCCGAAGCCACAACGTGCCGGTTAGTGACTATGGTGCCGTCTGAGCTGATGATAAAACCGGTGCCAGCGCTTTCCTGGCTTCGGGTCTGGCCTCCAGAAAAACCAAATATGTCCGCTGCGGCAGCAACCTGGCTTTGCACATCTATAGACACTACGCTTTGGCCGACGTCTTTGGCGATTTGGGATATCAGCTGGCTTTCGTTAGAAATATATTGTTGTTTGGCGGCTTTGGTGGTCGATGGCGCGCCGCTTCTGCTTTGGACGGCGTAGGCCAACCAGCCTCCGCCAAAACCAAAAGCTACGCAGGCTAGCAGTAGAGTCGCTAGTTTAAACGGCCTTTTGCTCTTTAGACCTTTGGCTTTTTTGATAATGCCATTCTGTTTACTAAGATACTGTGAAGTAGGATGCGGTTTGCCGGTAGAAAAACTGGACATGCCTTGCCCTGCCCCGGATTCACGGGTTGAGCTGGGAGCCTGGTTTTTAGTATCATTTTCCATCTTATGTCCCTATTTTTACACGCCAAAGCTGAATGATGACTGAGGAGCCCATAGCGGTCCTTCCCTAAACCGTAACACCGGTCCAATCAGACAAGACCACCACAATTAATAATATAGCGAACATAATTGCCAGCAGTTGCCGTTGTAGCAGTGCGGTTAGCCGGTCATGAGAATCCAGGTAATACAGCGCCGCTAGGCCGTAGCCCACCGTGGTTAAAATAACTATTATCTGGGCGATTGTGCCATAAAACAGTAACCAGTGGCCAAGCACAAAAGCCAAGCCGGCGGCAAAAAAAGCCCAAACATGAGCCAGTAACGCGGTGTGCGCTTCCTCAAAACTGGTCAAAAAGTGTCTGGCTGCCAGATAGGCAACCAACCAGGTGCCAGCTACCAGAGCCACTAGCGGCGTATCACCGAACTTCAAATACAAAACCGCCAGACCCAGTAGTTGGGCCAACATCGCCTGGACCGAAACACTAAACACATCGGAGCGAGGCTTAAGCCAGACCAGCCAGGCGCTGTAGGTAGCCGTCCAGAAAAGTTGCCACCACTGTATAGATGTATTAGCCATAAACAACACCAGCGCCACCGACACCAGAATATCCGCGCTGCTAGCAATTAAGTTAGCGGGCCAATAACGAGGACGGACTGCAAACATCCGCCACTTGCTAAGCAGTACCAATATAATGGCCAAGCTGACAAAATCAATGCGGACCAATATATAAACGGTGACCGGCAATAAAAACATCGCCACGATATGAAAAAAATGCGCGAACCCACGGGTCGGCTTGACGGTTTTGGCTATCCTAGTTGGAAGTCGAAGTGACATCTTTACCTAAGATTATAACAAATTGTGTGCCTGCCGGCGGTGTCACTCCGGTGCCAGCTGGCAAACTGGTTACAACCGTTGTTGCGTAGCGCCTCTCCAAATAATTGCGGGTGTACTTGTTTTTTCCTTTGCTCAAATCTACGACTGTAGTTTTGGCCGGATTAGTAGCTGCCGGCAAACTGGTCACGGTGGTTACGTTATAACCAAACGTTTTGAGCTTGTCTCTCTGCGTGGTTGCCAAGCCGGTAATACTTGTAGCGTTGTAAACGGCTACCGAAGCGTTTTCTTTGGCCAAAAAGCCGTCGCGTAAAGCGCCACGGACATATTGTTGAATGGCATCATATTGGAAGAGTCCTTCTTTTGGTACCTGAGTAGACGCACCGTTAATAGATCTAGACGTAAGCAAAACGTGTGGTTCTGTAACCAGATCTAGGGATTTGATATTAGCGGACTGTACTTCTGATATCTGTTTATACAAACACTTGATACTGCCGCTATCAAAATCGGTGTAGACATTATTGCCCAAGCTATCTAAAAGCTGTGAAACTTTAACTGGGTTGGCAAAGGTGCCGGCCGTAAGCGCCTTGTCTTTGATGGCGACTATAAGCGCCCGCTGACGCTCGGCCCTGTCAAAATCGCCGCGCGAGCTGGTGTGCCGTGAGCGGGAGTAATAAAGCGCCCGCGTACCGTCAAAGTGCTGCAGGCCCGGTTGGACATTTAATGTGTAGTGCTGACTAGTACCTTCAACCCACAGCACTTCGTAAACAGCGCCTTCTTTAGTAACGTTTAGATCAACTCCGCCCAAGGCGTTTACCACGTCCTCAAAAGCCTTGAAGTTAATCAAAGCGTGATAATGAATTGGGATACCCAAAACCGATTCCAGTGTCTGGTCAACCAGTTGTACGCCATCGCGGCGCTGTTGGTTGGAATCATCAGAAGCAGAATTACGTTTACCGTAAAAATAAGCTTCGTTAATCCTGCGCGAACCAGTGTTGGGGATTTTA
>PFEG01000040.1:0-8094 GCA_002793885.1 Candidatus Saccharibacteria bacterium CG10_big_fil_rev_8_21_14_0_10_47_8 | reverse complement strand
ACCAAGCAGCAAGATATTAACGCGGCTGTCGCCCTCGGCCTTCAATTGATTTACGGGTACATCACCGTCACAAACGGCAGGTGCCAAGCCGCCGCCCGAAAGAACTTTTCTTTGAGTGTGGTAAATTTTGTAGCCCAAATAAGCTGCGCCGCAAATCAGCACTACCCCCACCAACAACGCCCCGCGTTTTAAGACTTTTCTCAGCCTGGAATGTTTATGATGCTTATCAACCCCTGCGCGGTGCTTTTTACGGGATTTGGAGCCTTCGTCGTCTAGATCTATCGGTTCATTAAGCATGGCCTCGTCGACAGGCAACTGATTTAGACTTCCCGAGGCCGACTGGCGCATCGGATGAAAACCTTCTTCGCGCCGAACTAACGAATCCAAGCTGGGGGTAGCGGCACCACGATCGGGCCGGTAAGAACGATGCGTTGGGACTCCAAGCCGGCGTCCATCGGACACCATTCCATCTATAGAGGCCGGCCTTTTTGGCCCCTGAAACTTCTTATGTTCGTGCATCACGTAACGTCCAGTATAACATCACGAAGCTGAGCCTGTAATTAGAACTCATCTCAGAATAATTTGCGAGATAGATAGGTGTCAATTTCTGAGCGAAAAGTCTGAAATGAGAGGCAGCATAACTAAAGTTACGTTGATGAGCATTTCAGGCTTTACAGCCAGAAATCTAGCCGTTTATGGCCGGAAAGTTATTCTGAGATAAGTTCTAGTAAAAGCTTGTGCATATTAATCACTTAGAGGATATAATAAGGCACTAATGGATCCAAACCAAAGAGATAACCAACTGACCCCAGCCGCGGGGCCGGCCTCTCAACCGCAGCCCGCCAGTCTTACGGAGCCGTCTACTAACGACTACCCGACAACGGTCCCGGTGAGTAAAATTTATCCTAATTTAGGCGCTTCTAGCGGTTCGTTGGCTACGTCGGCCAGCGCCAGTCCGGCCTTACCAACTGGGAGCGACAGCTCCAAACCGGTTAACAAACACCCCAAAACGCATCATCGTGAAGGCTGGAAATCAATATTTTCCACGCTACTGCTATTTATATTGGCACCGGTTATCGCCCTGTCAATCACGGCTTTTGCCTTCCAGTCTTACCAGGTTGACGGACAAAGCATGGAAACCACCCTGCAAAACCGGGACCGCTTGATAGTCAATAAAACACCCCGTACCTGGTCAAGAATCACCCACCACGCCTACGTACCCAAGCGCGGAAGTATCGTAATTTTTAACCAAGCCGGATTATTTGACTCTGGTGGCAACCAAGAAAAACAACTAATTAAGCGGGTTATCGGCTTACCTGGCGAACGGGTCGTGGTAAATGACGGTCAAATTACTATTTATAATAAAGAACATCCTGACGGCTATAATCCAGACAAAACCGGCCAATATACCATTACCGCGCCAACAACATCAGGCAATGTGGACTTAACCCTGCGGGCCGGCGAAATATTCGTTTGCGGCGACAACCGCACCAATTCTGAAGATTCACGATTTTTCGGGCCGGTAAGCTTGGACCATGTAGTTGGAAAACTTTTATACAGAGTTATGCCGATTAACAAAGCTCAAAAATTTTAAACATTTTCGAACTAATTTTTTGTTCAATTTAATTTTGGCTAATCTTGTAACTCGCTAGCCAATCGGTCTAGCTCGGTTTCGTCTTTAAAAGAAATTATAAGCTGGCCGCCCTTAGCCGTATATTTAATCTTAACTGTTGTTTTGAGCTTTTTACTTATACTCTTAGTCAGTTGGGTTTCACTGGCCGTACGAGTACTAGCCATTACCGAACTAGCGCCTTTTTTGGCGGCAACAACGAATTGCTCGGCTTGTCGTACGGTCCACTTGTTATTAAAAATACAACGGAGTAATTCTTCTTGCTTGGATTTATTTGACTTCAGAGCTAAAATTGCCCTAGCGTGACCCTCGCTGATTCTGCCATCTGATAGAGCCTGCCTGGCATTTTCTGGTAGCTGAAGTAAACGTGTCAGGTTACTGAGGGTACTTGTGGCTTTGCCCAATTTACCGGCAATTTGTTCCAGACTCAAGTTAAATTGGTGCTGTAATCTATACACCGATAATGCTTGGTCTAGTGGCGATAAATCCACACGCTGGATATTTTCTATAAGCGATAGCTCAACTTCTTCTAGCTCTTTAAGGCTTCTAACAATAGCTGGTATAGCTTTTAGCTCAGCTACTTGGGCTGCCCGCCAACGCCGCTCGCCAGCCACAATTCTATAGCTAGAACCATCCCGAACAACTATTATCGGCTGCAAAACACCGTGCTGTTTTACGGACGATGCCAGTTCGCCTAGAGCTATACGGTCATACTCACGCCGTGGCTGGTCCGGGTTGGGCCTAATATCCTGGATAAGTATTTTCTGAACACGGTTTTTATCTTCCTCTAAAATACTTGGATCCAAATCCGTAGGCATTAAAACGTCAAAGCCCCGCCCTAAACTTAATTTCTTAGCCACTACACGCCTCCTACTGTCAGCTTAATTATCAACTTACAATTTACAATTTTCAGTGATTTATTATTTAGCAGTTGCCGTTTTTCGATTCTGATAAATGTAAAATGAGAAATTAGTGGTAAGTGGTAAGTGGTAAGTGGTAAATAAATCACGTTAACCTCTTTTCTACCTCTTTAGCTAAAGCTTTGTAGGCCCGGGCGCCTTTGCTCCACTTATCATGCTCGGCGATAGTTTTGCCAAAACTGGGCGCTTCTGCCAGGCGGACATTACGCGGAATTACTGTTTTAAACACTTTGGCGCCAAAATGCTTATCCAGCTCTTGCTTTACCTGTTCGGACAGCGAAGTCCGGCTATCATACATGGTTAAAATCATTCCAAGTATGTTTAGGCTTGGATTTAGGGCTTGGCGAACCTGCCCGATAACGCTAAGTAATTGACTTAGGCCCTCAAGAGCATAGTATTCGGTCTGCACCGGTATCAGCACCTCGGCGGCGGCGGTCAGAGCGTTGATACTCAGCAGTCCCAGCGACGGCGGACAATCTATCAAAATAATATCATAATCAAGTCTCTGTAGGATTTGTTTGAGCTGTTGTTCGCGGTTCATAACACTTACCAGCTCGACTTCAGCAGCGGCCAGCTGGGCATTGGCCGGCAATAAAAATAGCCCGTGGCTGGTTACTTCGCGGATGACATCAGTAGCCTGCGCGCGAGAAAACAGTACGTCGTACAATGTTGAGTCCAAAGTCTGCTTATCTACCCCCAAGCCGCTGGTAGTGTTGCCCTGTGGATCCAGATCTACCACTAAAACACGCCTGTTGGCGTGGGCTAAAAAAGCCGCCAGGTTAATGGTGGTGGTGGTCTTTCCGACTCCGCCCTTTTGGTTTAGTACCGCGATGATATATTTAGTCATGTTTGTTTAAAATTTCCCTCTGGCTCAGACTTAAGCATAACACAATTTCCCCTATTTACAGGGTGGCACCCTGTAAATAGGTAAAATGTGACTTAGTATGTTTTAATAAAGGTATGCCTGGTAAAAATCTCGAGAAAATTTATCTAGAAGATAGCTACTATCACATTTATAACCGCGGGGTTAATAAAGAAACAATTTTTAAGGAAAAAGACGATTATGCTGTTTTTTTGAACCTTTTTAAAAGATATTTAAGCCGTGAACCTCTTAAAGATAAACAAGGGCGTGAGTACCCTTGTTTGCATAATGATATTGAACTGCTGGCTTTTTGTCTGATGCCTAATCATTTTCACGTTTTGGTGTATCAATATACGCCTGACTCAATGACTAAACTCCTCAAGTCAGTTACTACTACATACAGCATGTATTTTAATAAAAAATATAGGCGCGTAGGTCCGGTTTTCCAAAGCCGCTTTAAAGCTTCTATGATCACTGAAGATGCCTACCTGCAACATATTTCTCGCTATATTCACCTGAACCCAAAAGATTACAGAAATTGGGAGTTTTCTAGTCTTCCCTACTATTTGAACCAGAAATCATCAAGCTGGTTAAAGCCAGACAAAATCCTAGAACTATTCGATGATACAAACGACTACGCTGACTTTGTGGCTAACTACAAAGACTACAAGCAGACACTTGATGAAATCAGGGCTGAGTTAGCCAGTGCCTAGCTAGTATACTAACAGCTTTAGAGAAGTATTAGAGGTATTTACAGGGTGCCACCCTGTAAATACGTAAAATATGTTATAACTACTTTACGGTGGTGTTACTCAACTACAAAGTAGTCAAATATATAAGTTTTGCTTGGATCAAGCTGGTTAAGTATCTTTATAACAAAGTGATCAGGGGTCACGTCACGGTAAATTTGCACCGATATAGCATCTGGGTTAGCCGCTTCAATAAATACTTTAGGTGTTTTTGAGTAAACCTTTTTAAAGATAAGCTTAGCCATATCGCCGGGCTGGACTTGATTTGTGCCGGATGTCAGGTGGATGGTGCCACTTACATCATTACCCTCAACTGTTACTGTAGCTTCTTGGCCGGCCGCCGGTAAGATTTCAATCTGCGGGGTATCGCCAGCGGTTACGATATGCCCGCTTATTTCGATGTTCTGGGCTTTTAGTGTCCCAGCAATCACTACGTTGCCCCTAAAGTTAGCGTCTCCACTAACTGTTAGCAAGTTAAGGTTGGCCGTGCCGCTAACATTGATATCCGCGCTAACGGTTAGCCCGCCCTGAATCATCAAATCCGAATTTAGCATATCACCCTGTAAGGTATCAGCCATGCTTGGCGTGTAATACGAGGTTGACACAAAAACGCTTATGGTACCATCCGTGTCAGTTGATTCTAGGGCCCGGCCTACAATTAAGCCTGGTGTGGCCGCTTTGATCCCTACCCCGTCTTCGCTGGAAATAGTAATCGAATCACCAGCTACAATCGGGCCCTTAACCTTCAGGGGTACTCGCCCTATCAGAGCTACTAAACGAGTATCTGTGCGGTTGGCTTCGTAGTCACGCAGAGCCAGACCGGGGTTAGTTGAGATAATGCCTAGTAGATTATTTCTGTCAGTGGCAGAGGCTCGTTTGAGTTTGCCGGTTGCCGGGTTAAGCGAGACTATTTCGCCCGCTACCAGAGACTGATCTTCAACTGGGTACTCTTCGGCGACGTCAAAATTACGGACGGCGTAGTTTTTACCGTAATAGTTGGCGGCATAAATACTGTTAAAGTACTTGTCCATACTGCCAATATTGATGCCTCCGGTGATACCAACGGTGGCGGAGCTTTGACTACAGGAGCTGTCCGCACACTTAAGTACAGCTAGGTTGTCAATACCAGCGGAAGTTTCGTCGTCAAACGTAGTAATAAATGGCAGGCCATCCGGCGGAACAACCATAGAACCCCTAAAGTCGCCGACTGTTAAAGTGGTAAACGTGGTGTTGTCATTGGTACTGTCGTTGGAGCAAGCGTCATTTCCACACTTTAGAATGCTAAGGTCATGTGCAGTACCAGCATCTATGGAGGAAATAACCGGCAGGCCGTCGGTGCCGATCCGAACGGTGGTCCAAGTACCGTCATTTTCGCCACCGAACGTATGCTGGGTAATAGTGTTACCGGTGGTACATTCTGTATTGCCGCACTTGAGGGTGTAGAGGTCTTGAGTGCCGTTGTTATAGTAGGAGATAATCGGCAAGCCATCGGGAGTAATAGCAATGGAGGTATCGAAGCCGCCGGTGTCGCCAGTGTTAGTGAAGGTGGAGTTGGAAGAGCAGGAGTTGTTATTACACTTGGTGACTATTAAGTCGACAGCTGTTAGATCGCGGGACGCGATAATCGGGAAGCCATCACTACCGATAGCAATGGAGTTGTAGTTACCTTGTGAGTTACCGCTGGTGATTGCGGTAGAGGTGACAGCGCTACAAGCCGTGGTAGTACACTGGTAGACCCACAGATCCGTATCTGTGGTGTTGCGAGTCACGATAACCGGCAGGCCATCACGCCCGATGGCAATTGCATTTGGTGAACCAACATCTTCACTGGCACCATCGGCAAACTGGGCAGTAGAGTTACTACTACAAGTTGCATTAGAACATTTGGTAATGGCTAAATCAAGGTCTGAAGAGTTATAGTGCGAGATAACCGGAAAGCCGTCGGTGCCAATTGCAATAGAGGTCCATAGCCCCCAAGTATTACCGCCGGCATCGGATATTTTAGTGGGGGTATCGTTTGTAGTACAGAGGCTGTTAGTACAGTGGAGAACTGCCAGATCACCCCCGGTCTCGTCATAATAAGAAATAATTGGGAAGCCATCGAGACCAACGGCAGCGGAGCTATATTTACCAACCGCGTTGGCATCGGTGATACTGGTGTATGTTTGGGTAACGGAAGAAGCGGTGGGCGCGGCACTGGCGATGAGGTCAACGCCGGCAATAAGCTTAGAGTTGGTGGTATCAGCGGTAAAGAGAACCCCCGCAGTCGAGTTTTGAATCTGAAAGGCATTAGTGGAGTCTGAAGCATTTTGAAATAGCCCCGCGCCGCCAAAGATAGACGAACCACCTACATGCAATGTATCTTGTACGTTGGCTGAACCAGCGTTATCTATCGCTTGGGTATCGACAGCGAATTCATCAGCGAAAAGAGTGTAGGTTTGGCCTGTACTTTGTGTGCCTACTGATACGCGGTTAGGGTTGCCAGTGGCCAATGTATCAACACTGCCGCTATTAACCTCCAAGTTATCATCCATCCATAATTGGCAACTGCCGGTATTACTAATAACTACTTTTAGCTCTACTTTGTGCCAGGCACCAGTACTCATGGCAGCGCCACCTGTACCGCAGCTTCCTGCCGCTGGTCCTGACCATATTGTAATCTTGCCGTCAGCGTTATTGCGGTAAGCTGTTATTTCAGATGCGGCAGTGCCGTCAGGACTGTTATATAGGGTGAACAGGTTAGAATTAGTGCCGGTCGAAGAAAAGTTGAAATAGCCACGGGCATACAACGTTGTCCCACCGGTAATGCTTTTCTCGACATATTGGACCGAACTAGCCGTGACGACTTTTTCTGAGTACTTGCCGGCAAATACCGTAGCAGTGTCGATTGTCGGGGTACCACCGGTTGTAGTCCATAGGTTGAAGTTACCAGATTCGAAGTTATCGGAGAAAATACGGTTACCCGTAACAGTGCCGACATCTAACCTACCTGAAGTTACTCCTTGGTTGGTAGTGTCAACCGTCAGATAGCTGGTGCCAGCGGCATTTTGAATCTGGAAGGCAGTGGCGGAGTCGGTGGAGTTTTGGAAGAGAGCGTAGCCACTAATTGTTAAGTTCTTGTTTACCGATAGGGAGCTGGCAAAGTTGGCTTGGTCCTGTACGTTTAAGGTTCCTACAATATTAGTGTTGCCAGCTGCGAGCGTGCCGCCACTCCCGCCTTCGGCCAGGTTCTCGCCGGACAGGCCGACTAGATCGAGGTTACCGCCAATTGTTACACGGGCAGTAGAAGCGTAGTAGACCGTAGTATTGGAGATGCTGTTATTATCTCCACCTACAACGTAGAAGTAGCCGTTGGCAGAAGCGATGCCATAACCATCACGAGCGGCCGGCAGGGTTGTGGTAGAAGCAGACCAGCTGCCGGTAGAACCATTAGCGTTCAAGGCGGCATACTGAACGCTTGACTGTGTAGTAGTGTTCCAGCCACCGATGTAGTATATGTAGCCATTGGCAACTGTGGCATGACCGTAGGCCCGGGCAGCATTAAGTTGGTTAGTACCGTTAGTCTGCCAAGTTCCCACAGCTCCAGTAGAACTGTCAAGTGCCGCGTAGTAAACGTTGTTTTGGGCACTGGTAGTGTTACCACCAAGAGCATAGATGTAGCCGTTGGCGATGGTAACTGCTGGGCCCTTCCGGTCAGCTGGCAGTGCGGTTGTGGCAGTCCAGGCTCCAGTAGAACCATCGGCATTAAGTTTGGCGTAGTCAACAACAGTTTGGCCACCACCACTACCTGATCCACCGACCAAATATATATAGCCGTTACTGACGCCAATGTCAGCAGCCTGGCGAGCAAATGTAGTGTTATCATTATCAAGAGTCCAGGTACCGCCTAGGGTTCCGTCTGTATTAACCCTGTTGTAGTAGACCGTAGTCACA